>JAIVTZ010000584.1:0-2941 GCA_049188105.1 Deltaproteobacteria bacterium
ATAACGACCGTGAACAGCGGCGACATCACGTGACGGGTCGACATGAGAGGCCTCCTTTATCGGGTCCCGCACATTGTATCGCCCGCATTACGGAGATTGCTTTGCATTGTTCGGGGGGATGGCCGCGCCCTCCACCAGCCATCGGCGCAGGAAATCGCTGGCGATCTCATGCCGGCCGTCGGGATCCCTGGCCACCAGGCCCAACTCGTGAAGAGCCGAAAGGCTGGTCGCTACAGCATCGGATGAATCCTGAATGGAAGGGCTGATTTCGGTCAGCGAGGCGTTTGGTTGTTCGGCGAGAAGCCGAAGGATGGTCCGTTCGGTGTCGCCAAGGAGCTCGAAGTCGACCGAGAAAAAGAAGCTGACCGCTCGGTCGTGAGCCACCTCCTCGATGGCCTCGTCTAGGCCGCCACGGTCAAGGGCCCGACGGCAGAGGAGCTGGATCTGGTAGGGATGGTTGCCGCACTGCCGGCGAATTCGCTCGACCTCGTCATCGCTGAAGCTCGGGCGTGACGTTTCCGAGAGCTGGGTCTGTTGGATAAGCTGCCGAGCCGCCTCGTCATCGAGACAGCCGATGAAAAGGGGTGGCGTGAATCCATCGAGAAACGGCGAGGTGTCCTCGTCTGTCTCGGCCAGCTGCCAGAGCCGGCTGCTCGATGCGAGCACCGATCGGATGCCGTCCCTCGAGTGCAACGCCCGGCGAAGCTTGCGGAGGATGGATGGGTCCTGTCGGCTGAGTTGGATCAGTTCTTCGACCTCGTCGCACAGCAGCAACAGCCTGAGACCTTTCGAGAGCAGCTTTCGCCGAAGACGTCCCAGCGATTCGAAACAATCATCCGCGCGAACCTCTGTCAGGCGAATCCCGATCTGCTCGAGGCGTTCCTCGGCATCGAGCAATGCGTCGGCGAAATCGAGGTGGAGCTCTTCGGGTCGATCAGCGCCCTGAAGGTCCCAGAAGACCGGCAGAAAACCGAGGTCGGGTAAGTTCACGGCGAGGTGCTCGAGCTGTTTGAGCACGGAGGTCTTGCCGATCCTCCGGGTGCCGAGCAGCCACAGCCAGTTGCGGTTGCCTCCGAGCACCTCCTCGATCACCGCCGCCCGGCCGTAGAAGTTCTCTCGGCGCACCCATTGCCCCACGACGAAGGGAACCGTCGTCCTCGAGACGCCGGGAGATATGGTCGATTGTGACGACCGAGGTCCGGTCCGATCCTCATCTGTGGCCGCCACCCATGCGACCTCAGCTATCAGTCGGTAGCCGCGCTTCGAGATGGTCTCGATAAACCTCGGATTCTTCACGTCGTCGCCAAAGGCGCGACGAAGACCCGCGATCGAACGGGTGATGACCGACTCGGTGATGAAGACCTCCGACCACACCGTATCGGTGATCTCGTTTTTCGACACGACCTGGCCGTTGTTCTGCGCCAGAAAGACCAGGACGTCCATCAGCTTGGGTTCGAGCTGGACTACCTGGTCGCCGCAAGAAAGTCGGTTGAGGCTCGGTTGGACGAGCCATTCGGCGAGCCGAAAATCGGCAGCCGCAGGCCTTTCCGGTCCATCCGAGCTATTCATCTCGAGACATTCTATCCTGGACGCCTCTTCAAACGATCGACCGGTGGCAGTTCAATCTCCTCGAAGAAGTTGTACCAGGGGCTGCCCTCCTGCTCCCAGTGTTTGTCGATTTTGACTGCCGATGCAACCATGACCAGGGATCCGTCGAAGCTCGCCATGAAGAGGCTCCTCACTCGCTGTGCCGTCCTCGGGGCATAGTTGTTGAGCTCGTCGATGTCGTCGATCAGGAGAACCAATCGGGCCTGCCCGGTACTGCGTTCCCTGAGCGTACGAAGTACGCTGCGGAAGTCTTTCGCGAGGTCGCGGTGGCCGTAAACGGAGCCAGAAGCGGGTGACCAGTCCGCGTGGCCCAGAGTTGGCATCGGAGCGAGCTGTTCCGTAACGGCGTCGGCGACTGTGGCGAAGAGCAGGCGCTCCGGCACATCGTGGAGGTCGATGTAGACGGGGAAGAACTCCGTGGCCGGATCCCCACCGGCCGAAAGGCGCTCCTTGAGGTGAAGGAGCAACGAGGTCTTCCCGGTTCCCGGGCCGCCGCACAGCAGAATGCTGTTGTTGTGGATCGTGCTCAGGATGCGTTGGATCAACAGCTCACATCCGGCGAGTTCGAGTCCGCCAGACGAGGGTTGCTGCGAAGAAGGATCTTGGCAGGTTCCTCTGCCGAAGCGGCGAAAGAGGCGGGCGAGAGACCGCGCGGAGGCGCGAACCGTATTCATCGATAGGACCTCTCGGAATCGCACCGGGGTGGCGATGCGCGAGTCCGGGGAGGAGCCGGCGAACTCGGCATCCCCTTCCTCCTCGGTCATGGTGCTGCGCAACCGTTCCCGGATCTCGGTGAACTCACGGTCGGCCAGCTCCAGCAGCCCGGCGGCCAGGGCCGCCTTGACGTTGCCGGTAATCTCCCGTGCTTTTTTCAGATCGTTGCACACGACGCTGATCTCCACGGGCGCTCCGGGATCGGATTTTCTGCGATGCTTGGCGTCCTTTGCGCCTTTGCGGTAAATACTCAAACGTCGTCCCGTTCCAATGGATGGCTCAGACAGTGCGGGCCGCCACGGGCCCTCGAAATCTCGTTGCTTGCGAGCAGCAGGCAGGTCTTACCCGCGCCGTCGAGGGAGACCTCCTCGCGGCCGAGGAGGACATCCTCGGCGGTGATCACCCGCCAGCCACGGTGGTCGAGCTCATCAGCGGTCGCCACGTTGCGGTCATACAAGGTGATCACGCCCGGGGCCAGAGCCAGGGTGTTGGCGCCGTCTGTCCATTGTTCGCGCTGTTGGGCGATGGGGTCGGCGCCGCCGGCGCCGTCGGGGTCGATCGTGCTGTATTCGTTGAAGGTGGTGTCTTGGCGGGTTTCGGTGGTCGAGGAGTCGTCGAT
>JAIVTZ010000585.1:0-2939 GCA_049188105.1 Deltaproteobacteria bacterium
CAGCTGCTGTCGAGCGCCCCAACGGTGACCCTGTCGTGGCACGTGTACGGGGGCGACGGGACCATGACGCCATCGCCCTTCGTGGACCGGCTGCAGCTTCGCGCCGGTGTGGAGGCGCCGACATCGATCCAACAACTGTGGTCGTCAGATGACGTTACGGCCAGACCAAGGACCGCGTACGAGCTCGCGGTGTTGGAGGCGCCGTCGGCAGGCGCGCGCCGTGTCGGCGGGGTATTGGCGGCTGCGGTGGCCGAGGGGCGGGCCGATGCCGGTGAGGAATCCGCGACGGTGCCGCCCGGGAAGGTAGCCGCAGCCCGCACCGACCTCATGGCCGTGGTGGAGCGGCCGGCCGAGGCGGCAGGCCGGTCTCCCTGGTTCGGTGTGTCCGGCCCCGGCGTAGATCTCGATGACGAGACCCTGTGGGTGACCCACGCCGAGAGGATCGCGATCTGTCCGTGGCGGGCGTTTGTCGAGCGCCGCCTCGGCGTGATGCCGCTGCCCGACCCGCTCCTCGGTCTGCCCGGGATCGACGGCCAGCTGGTGGGCCAGATCGTGCACGGTGTGCTGGAGGCGATCGTCTCCGAATCCGTCGACCGTGGAGGCGATCTCGAGGAGGTGCTTGCGCGCATGCCGGTCGAAATTCGATGGCCCGTCGGCGATCGACTCGACGAGCTCGTGGTCGGCCAGGCGCGACGGGTTGCGGCTCATGAGGGACTGGCGCCGTTGGGTATGGCGCCGTTGCTGGCGGCGCGCGCGCGGCAGTTTCTCGAGGTCGAGCGAGGGCTCGAGTGGGAGGGCGGCACCGTGAGCGGTGTCCTCGGCACCGAGGTGGAGGGCAGCACGACGGTTCCCGGAGTTTCTCGCACGCTGTCCTTCCGGGCCGATCGGGTGGACAGCGACGGTGAGGTCATCGTGCTGTTGGACTACAAGGCCGCACAACCCATGTCGACTGCGGTCAAGGAGTCCACCCGAAGCAACCATCTCAGCAAGAAGATCGCGCGTGGGCGGTTGCTGCAGGCGGCCGCCTACTCGCGGGCCTCGGCCAAGGAGAACGCGAGGGGTGAGTACCTCTATCTCAAGCCCAACGAGGACTGGACCGACGAGATGCGCGAGGTGGCGGTCGACGGTGACGATGACGCCCTCGTCGAGGTTTTTTCGACGGCGATCCGGACAATCGCGACCGCACGGTCGGAAGGGGTCGCCTTTCCACGGGTCGTGGAGGCGGATGGGAAGACAGCCGCGCACTGCACCTACTGCGCCGTCGCCGAGGCCTGCCGCCGGGACGACTCGGCGTTTAGCCGCGATCTCGTGCGCTGGATGAATGGGGATGAGGGTGCAGGTGAATCGGCCGCGGATGCTGCACGTGACCTCTGGTGGCTGGGAGTCGACCGCCCGGAGAGCGACGGATGAGCGGCCGACCCTCCGACCCGATTCTCGCCGACGAGGCATCCCGGCGGCTGGCTCAGAGCGAGTTCAAACACCCGGTTGTGGTGGTGGCGGGCGCCGGCACCGGCAAGACGGCGCTCCTCGTGGCGCGGGTCGCCGCCTGGTGTGTCGGTCCGGGGTGGGAGCGGCACAGCGAGGAGGGTCGTGACCCACAGACCGTGGCCCGGAAGGTCATCGAACGGGTGGTGGCCATCACCTTCACCGAGGCTGCAGCGGCCGACATGGCCCGCAGAATCGGGATCGCATTCCTCGATCTCGCGGCCGGCGAGGAACCGGTGGGGTGGGATCCGGAGCCAGGTATTCTGCCGGCCGATACCCGTGAGATCACCGAGCGGGCGCGGGCCCTGTCCGAGGAGGGCCACCGGCTGGTGGTGTCCACCATCCACGCCTTCTGCCAACGACTGCTCGCCACCTACCCGTTGGAGGCCGGACTCCACCCCCGGTTCGAGGTGGATGCCGACGGCGCCCGCATCGAGGCCCTCGCCGAGGAGGTGGTTGAGGAGGCCCTGCGTGGTCTCGGCGCAGATCCGAATCGCAGCCACTGGGAACGGCTGGCGATGGAGGGCGTGGGTCCGGCAAAGATCATCGAGGCCCTGGGCGAGCTCGTGGAGGCCGGGGTCGACCCGGAGCTATTCGGCGAAGATCCCTTCAACGACCGGGCGGCCGAGGTCGTGGCGCAACGGTTGCGCTCAGCGCTGAATCTCCTTGCCGATCTCGTCGGCGACCGGCTCGATACCGTCTCGGGACCGGTCAGCGAATCGACCCGGGATGACATCCGCGAGCTGAGGCGGCGCGTGGTCGAGCTCGACCACGCGCCCTCGATGGACGATCTGGCGGCCGTCGCGGAGATGGTGTGCGAGAAGACTGGTCCCCGGCTCAAGAAGTGGTCGCGTTTGGATTTTACCGGCAGCGAGAAGGATTGCCTGGGAGACACGGGAAACGAGGTCGCAGCGGCATCGGGTGAGATCGCGGCGGCGCTCGCTCCGCTGACCGATCTGCACCGCGATCAGATGGCCGCAGCGCGCGCCGTTGTGGCGCCGCTCCTGGAAGTGCTCCAGCGCCGGCGGAGCGCTGCCGGGCTGGTGACCTTTTCGGACCTCCTTCGCCGTGCCGAGCGGCTCCTTGCGGATTCGCCCGGGGTCCGGCGCGAGGTCGTGGCGGGCATCGACCATCTGCTGGTGGACGAGTTTCAGGACACCGACGATGTCCAGTGCCGGCTCGTCGAATGGCTGGCACTGAGCGGCAAACCGGCCGCCCGGCCGTCGCTCTTCATAGTCGGTGATCCCAAACAGTCCATTTATGCGTGGCGCAGCGCCGATCTTGCGGCCTACGACGAATTCGTCCATCGCGTGGTGGAGAGCGGCGGTATCACGGTGGATCTGGTGCGCAACTTCCGCTCGGTGACTCCCATCCTCGACGAGGTCGAGCGCCTGGTGGCGCCGGTGATGCGACCGGAAGAGGGCATCCAGCCGCAGTTCCAGCGGCTCGTGGCC
>JAIVTZ010000586.1:0-2937 GCA_049188105.1 Deltaproteobacteria bacterium
CCCGCATTTCTCACCGGGTGTCTACTACGGACGGCGAATGGCAGCCATCTGTCGTGCTTTTCGCGAATCGTGCTCCTCAACGTAGTGCGACTACGCCTGCGTCGCCCGATTCGCAAAAATCCCAACATCTAACTACCCTTCGCCGTCCTCGTCACGAAACCCGGTGAGAAGTGCGGGCCAGGGCATTCTACGCCATCGCGCCCGTACGAGATCAGTTACACTGCTGCAAATATTGGTGGGTGGACGCCTCGTCCGACGGGTCACACCCAAGACAGAGGTTGTTCGAGCATGGAGAGGAGAATCCATTGAACCGAGTCATCAGGTTGACATTGCTTGCGATCGCCATCCTTTTCTTGGCGACATCCGGCCCCGCGTGGGCCCAGGACGAAGGTATCGAGATGACCGGGGGCGACAGCCTGCCCATGCCTTGGGGCATCGGGCTCACCCTCTACAACCAAAACCAGCCATACAAGATCATCAACCTGGAGGTCCCGATTGCCGGCATCGACATCGGCGCGGCCGAGGGTCTCAAGGTTCACAATGACACCACCAGCTACCACTTCAAGTTCGACTACTGGCTGCTGCCCTTCCTCAACGTCTATCTGCTCGGCGGCTTTATCGACGGCACCACCACCGTCGAGCTCGGCAACATCGATCTCGGGCTCCCCATCCGTCTCAACGACATCCGCGTCGACTACGACGGCTTCATGTACGGCGGCGGCGTCACCCTCGCATACGGGGGGGAAAAGTGGTTCACCAGCTTGACCTACGACATCACCCGCACCGACCTCGACCTCACGAACTCTTCGGTCCAGGGATGGGTGCTGGCGCCTCGGGTCGGCTTGGTCTTCAAGGGCGCCGCGGTCTACGTCGGCGCCATGTACCAGCAGGCGGAGGAAACTCATGAGGGGATCTTCGAGATGCCCTACCTCGGGGCGGTGCCTTTCCGCGTCGAGCTCGAGCAGGCGGAGGATTGGAACTACGTGGTCGGCATGATCGCCGGTCTCAGCGAGCACTGGAACCTCAACTTCGAAGGCGGTTTTGGTGAGCGCAAATCCATCCTCGCCTATCTGGAGTACCGCTTCGGGAAGCGATAGCGGCGAGGAGATTTTCACCGCTGAATCGCACGGTCGCCGCACTGCTCCTTCTCATGCTGTTGGTCTCGGCCCCGGGCGGAGCCCTGGAGACTGACCAGTACTACGCATGGGGACGGCCGTTGGCGGACTCCACCGATGCCCTCAACGCCAGGTTCAACCTCGAGCTCGAGCGGGTGCTCGCGGACTTCCCGGCCGATGCTCCGCCCGCGGAGTGCACCGAAATTTCGATCGCATATCGCAAGCGACTGCGCTTCATCCTCTTCCACTCCATTCAGCTGTGGACGATGAACACCTCGCTGGTGGCGCGCATCCCGGCCGACCCCGACGAGAACCACACGTATCGGAAGACAAACCTCTACTCAAACCACCCCCTCATCGACTCGGGCACCTGGATGCCCTTCACCCCGACCATCGAGGTCGCCGGTGTGCGCTTCGGCACCGACAAGCTGTCCCACCTCGTATCCTCCGGGTGGACCTACTACTCGACGTACAACAAGGCGTTGAAATCAAACGGCCACGATCCGCACGAGGCGGTTCGCGCCGCCGTCAGCCGCGGCATCCTCGAGGAGACCCTGATCCTCGGCGCTATGGCCTCGGGCGTGACCTCCATCGCGGATCTCGAGGCCAGCCTGCAGGGCATCTACTTCTACAGCGACCTCTGCGACGTCGAGGATCCAATCCTGCAGAGAGGGAGTAACGGCTGGACCATCACTCGTCCCATCGACCTGGCCGACTACGTCGGGCCCCGGTGGGACGAGTCCTACCAGCCGCCGATCTACAGCAAGGGCCGCTGGCGCAAGGTGCGGCCGGTGCTCGTGACCTACTGCAACCGCCTGGCGGACCCGCAGGTGGTCGAGATGCTGCGCCGGTACCGGGCGCGCGACACCCAGACGGTCGTCGGCGAGGTGGTGGCCGAGCTGGTGGCTGTGGGAAAGCTCGAGGATCCGGCCCAATTTGGCCTCGAAGCGGTGTGCGCCGTCCCCGAGGCGCCAGCCACATCACCTCCCGACTCCCCGACCTCACAACCACCTGCACCCGCGATTGACGCCTCCGAGATGAAGGAACGGATCGTCGCGGAGGAACAGGACAGGCGACGAATGGCGCTCGGTCTCCTCGGGTTCCAGCTCACCTACCCGCAGGTCGTTGCCGCCTCCATCGGTGTGATGGCAACCAGCCAACCCTCGGACTACGACTGCCCCACGGCCTGCGACTTCTGGGGGCCCTTTGCGCAGCTCGAGCCCGGCCTCGGGGGTGGCAAGCTCAGCGTCGGTTGGGGGCGCGCCATCGCAACGACCGGCAAGGACGGCCGATTCCTCACCAACGTATTCCTCGCCCTCGCCGGCAAGGCCACGGTGCTCCGAACCTGGGGCGATTACGGCGCGGTGGAGTCCGGCCGCACCTACGCCGGCCCCGAGCTCGATTTCTCAGTCGCGCGGGTCAACTTCGGTCTCGGCGTTCTCTACCGCGTCAGCAGCGGCGACGACAGCCCATGGCTGGTAACCGGCGGCATCGGCTGGGGGTTTTGAAAGGGCTTGAGGCTTGAGGCGTGGGGCGTGGGGCATGAGGCGTGGGGTCTGCCGAGCACCAAGTATCGGGGAGGCGACCCTCAAGCCCCAAGCCCCAGGCCTTACACCCCCCTCTGACCCCTCACGGAGACGTCTCGTCTCCATTCGAGGTCGGATCCAACCATGTCCGAAATCCCGATCTCGGGGTACGGATTCCCGAAGACAGGAGGTTTCGCCCGTCCGACATCACTACAGGGGCGCGTGCATGAATCTTGCATCAATTCTCACCGAGGCACACAGTGGGTTCACGCGACGATCTCGAGCGGCAGTCGCAG
>JAIVTZ010000587.1:0-2935 GCA_049188105.1 Deltaproteobacteria bacterium
GTTTCTGGATGCTCGATGCTCGATGCTCGATGCTCGATGCTCGATGCTCGATGCTCGATGCTCGATGCTCGATGCTCGATGCTCGATGCTCCAAAACATAAACTCGCGGGGTGCTTTGTCAAGGGGTGGGTGGGCGGATCCGGCTTCGCCCTACGGGCTACGCCGTGACGAGTCGAGTATCGAGTATCGAGTATCGAGTATCAGCCGATTGGGCACGGTCGTTCCGAATGACTGGTGTTAGTCACCCGCCCGGACAGTCACGCCGGTTATGGCGCACCGCAACCCCACGTTTGTCGGCTCGAAGGGGATGGCGACCAGCCGGCTTTCTACGACCTCGATGTCCACCTGCAGCGAGGCCAGCATGTCCGATTTGCGCACCTCGTTACCGATGAGGATGTGGCGGATCATCGTCACTGCGTCATCCAGGGCGAGGGTGCCGCCGTGGATGGGCTCTCGGGGGACCTCTCCGGTCTCCCCCACCGCTTCGGACAGCGCCCGCGCAATTCGAGTGAGATCTTCGAGCGGTGTCGCGAAGGCCGGGATCACAAAGGTCCGCCGCGCCTGCCAACCCTTGCTCTGACGACCCTTCGCCCGCATCCTGTCGCTCACCGTGACCTCCGCCTCGACCAACCACGCCGGACGCCACTCGCTCGCATGACGACCGGGAGACGGCAGCAGCGCGGTGCTTTCAACCATCTGCAGCCCGTCATCTTCGAGGGTGGCCGCATCGCCGCAGTGATCGCAGAAGAAGATCGTGTCGAGGCCCTCGCCGTGAAGGGCCGAGCCGCAGGACGGGCAGTCGAGGGAGACCAGGCGCAGCGTCATTGGAATCTCTCCACCGCGTCTTTGACGGTGGCCACCAACGACTTCTGCTCGCGGTCACTGGCGAGCCCGGAGCCCTCCTCGACCACTCCACCATGCCGGAACTGAGAGTAGCCCCAGTACACGATGCCCGCCATCGCGAGACCGACCATGCCGAGGCCCATGAGGCCGTTCTCGGACCTGAGGAATGAGCCGGCGTTCTGGAGGACCGTGGTGCCGACGAAGCACGCTGCGGCGCATGCCCCAACCAGGCTGAAGGCTCGATAGAAGTGGTTGCCCGGCGCCTTTCCGTAGGCCAGGCTGCCGTCCTCGGCGTCGATCAGCACCTGATAGGTACGGCCGCGAAAGCCGTATCGCACCACCCACAACGGGTAGTAGACCAGGGCCACCCGCCGCCTCACCGAGTCCAGCCACGAGAAGGTCACGCGGTCGAGACGGTTGGCGCGTTGGATTCGTGCGATCGCTTGCTCGCTCAGATCCTTGGCGGTCTCCTCGAGCGACCGGCTGGGTCGGAAGACCATGCCCCGGCTCCGCAAGAGGTCTTCGTCGAGCGGCTGGATCTCGTCGCCCGACAGGTCGATGCGGTGAACCCCGAACTCGG
This sequence comes from Deltaproteobacteria bacterium, assembly GCA_049188105.1. Taxonomy (GTDB): domain Bacteria; phylum Acidobacteriota; class Thermoanaerobaculia; order Thermoanaerobaculales; family Sulfomarinibacteraceae; genus Sulfomarinibacter. The sequence goes on from JAIVTZ010000587.1 coordinate 1,424, forward strand.
CCATGTCTGCTGCCGGCATGGTGAGATCGACGGCGCGTTCGATCTCGAGCTCCACCGGTTTCCGCACCGTCTTGGTGGTGTTGCCCCGTCTGACCTTTTTCTTGCGGATGCCGAGGACCCAGCCCACCGCATCCAGCCGCGCGCGGACAAAGGGGAACCAGGCGAGGAAGGCCTCCTGGTAGTGGGCCTCCTTCTTGAGTGCCGGGTCCTTACGAATACCGCGACGGAACCAGCGCCGCACGACATCGCTGGCGTCCTTTCGCTCGAGCTTGTTGAGGACCATCACCCTGACGATGCCTCGTCTCCCAACCACCGCCTGCGGCGTGCCGCAGTAACGGCAGACCACGTTGGTCAATCCTTCCTGGACGTCCACCGAGCCAGCGCAGGAGGCGCACTTCAAGCCGGTCAGCACTCTCTTTTTTGGGGAAGGCGTTTGCTCGTTGGACATCACGCCGCCATACACGCACCGCGAATTCGGAATTCGGAATTCGGAATTCGGAATGTCGGCCATCCTTCAAAAAAGTTTTGAGTTCTTAGTTTTAAGTTTTGAGTTGCCGCCAGTCCTTCCCCTAAACCACGATTCCCAGGGGTGGGCGCGGGAAAATCCGAAATCCGAAATCCGAAATCCGAAATACCAATCCGGGTAGGTGCGGGAAATTCCGAATTCCGAATTCCGAATTCCGAATTCATGATCACACCTTCCGGCTTGTCAGCCAGGCGATGGCGAGAATGGGTACCGCCGAGATCAGGTATGCCGCGAGCTTGAAGACGAGGTTCTGGATGAACAGCCCCTCGAGACCGAAGACCACGAGGGCGAGCACAGCCACGCCCACGAAGGGCGCCTCGGCCTTGGCCGGATAGTCGGCCGGGAAGACCTTGCCGGAGACCGCATCGACCGCTGCCTGGTATGTCTTCCTCTGCCACGAGTACGGCGTGCGGTACATGGGCAGGTGGTAGAGCACCGTCTGCCGGATCTCCGTCTCACCGAGCTTCGCCGTCAACCACTCGCGTGCCGTTTCCAGAGGAACCTCGGGTTCGATCACCGGCGCCTCGCCGGTGATCTCGGGTTTCATGGGCCGAGTGCTGCCCGCAGGAAGCTCGAGGCCCTGCAGCCCCTGCAGCGACGACGGCGCCGCCGGCTGGAGCACGACACGCTCCCCCTCCTTGCCGTCAACGGTGAAGGCCCAGAACGGGAAGTACTCGAGGTGGGGCTTGCCGAGCTGCGCCTTGCGGTCGAGATCGGCGACAGTCGACGTCCCACCGAGAAAGCGCCGCAGATGGGCCGGGACCTGCTCCGCCGCCACGGTCGGCAGCATGACCTCGTGGAAGAGCGTCGCGCTGCCATCGACCACCAGTGCGGTGGAGCAGTACGGGCACTCGAGCAGTCGCTCGCCGGCGCGCGGCTCGATCGAGGCCCCGCACTGGGTACAGGCAACAGCCACCGGTAGTTACTCCGTCCTAAGATGAGCGGTTCTGCCGGATGAGATGTGCCAAGCTCTTGATGCTCTGGTG
>JAIVTZ010000588.1:0-2908 GCA_049188105.1 Deltaproteobacteria bacterium
GATGCAATCGCCTGCGCCTCCTCGATCGCATCCTCGGCGTCGGCAAATTCTCGCTTCGCGGCATGATCGAGGGCGCGCTCGAGGGCTGTTCGGGCGCGCGCCTCGCCATCGTCGCGGGCTGATATCTCCTTCTCAACGCGTTCGCGAAGCTCCTCCATCTCCTCGCATCCATCGAGCTCGCCGAGGGATGCCTGGAGGGTCTGGATCGCGGTCTCAAGGCGGCCGGCGAGGATCAGGCGCTCGACCCGCATAGTGATGCCGTCGATCATCGCCTGGCGGCGCGCCGCTTCCTCCTGGAGGCGGAGCCCTTGGCGAGCCTCCTCGAACAGCTCCGCGGTCCGATCCGAGTTGGCTGCGAGATTGCGGGCCTCTTCGAGGGTCGTGATGGCGGCCGCGTAGTCGTTTTCCTCCATCTGATCGTGCGCCGCTGCATGGAGCGCCTCGACCCGTTCGAGGAGGATCCGTTGGCGCAGCTCGTCGAGCTTGGGCTCGAGATCGCCGAAGATCTCCTCCCGGCCATACAGCTTGACGGCGAGGGTGAGGGCGCGCTCGGCCTCCGCGACGTCACCGCGATCGATGTGTTCGGCGATCGAGCGGGCGGTGTCGTCGATTTCCCGGGCCCGGCGGCGGGCCTCGACCTCGGCCGCAAGACCGGATTCGGCGGCCTTCAGCTGAACCGTCAGAGCATGATGGCCGGGTTCGAGGTCCAACCCTTCGCGAATCAGTGAGACGGCATTTTCGAAATCGCCGTCGGCGAGGAGCTTTTCACCGTGCTTCTCGATCTCCGCGACCCGCCTTTCGCGTTCGGCCAGCACAGTCTTCGCGGTCTCGATCTCGTCTCGAACCTCGTCGAAGATCTCGGCCTCTCCGTATGCCCCGATCGCCTTTTCAAGCTTGGATGCCGCGAAGTCCAGCTCACCCGCCGCGATGGCCGCACGCACTCCTTCGGCAGCCTCCCGTCGTCGCTGCCGCATTTTTTCGTCTGCGGCATCGATCGCCTTCAAGAGCTCCCGTCCCTCGGCGTTGTCGGGTTGGAACTCGAGAACACTGGCAAGCTGGAGGCGCGCCTCGTCGTAGTGCTTTGTCTCGAGGAGCTTGCCGGCGCCGATCAACAATGCTCGGATCTGCGACGGCATTGCCGTGCCACCGTCCTCCGCCTTGGCGTGGGCATCCCCTCCGGTTTCAACCGTACCCGAGGTCTCGAGATCGGAGTCAGCGTCCGAGATATCGCCGGGGGCCGGGGTGGTCGAGATTCCGAAGCTGCGATCCATCCGGCCCTGGGTGCTGCCGGGTTTCACCCTCTTGATCTTGCGGGTCGTCTGTGTCGGGATCTCGAAGATCGCGCGCAGTTGTTCTTCCTCGACGGGATGCTCTTCACGAAGGGGACCGAGCGCTTCGGTCATGGCGCGAGCAGAGGGGTACCGATCATCAGGGTTCTTCTCGAGGACCTTGAGCACGATCGCTCGCAGCTCGTCGGGCACCGCGCCGTCGGGATCGGACTCACTGAACTCGAGGGGCGGGTGCATGAGGTGGCCGGAGATCAGCGCAGCGACGCTCGATCCCTGGATGGGATAGGCGCCGGTGAGCAGCTCGTACAGCACGACACCGAAGCTGTAGAGATCACTGCTCGCGCAAATGTCAGGGCCCTCGCGGGTCTTGAAATGCTCGGGAGAGGAGTATCGCACCTTGCCGAGAAACGTACCGGCGGAGGTCAGGCTCTCCTCGCCCTCGTGGTGGACCTTGGCGATGCCGAGATCGATGAGCTTGACCTGGAGCGCGCGCTCGTCGTCGCGGGCCACCAGCAGGTTGTCGGGCGAGACGTCGCGGTGGATGATGCGCTTCCGATGCAGGTAGCCGAGAGCGTCCAGGCTCTGGCCGGCGACCTCGAGCACCAGACCGAGCGATGGTTTACCTAGGACCTGGATCATCTCTTGGAGGTTGAGCCCGTCGATGAACTCCATCACCAGGTAGGCATAGCCGTTGTCGTCCATCGTGAAGTCATAGATCTGCGCAAGGTTGGGGTGGCGGAGCTTGATGGCGATTCTGGCTTCTCGGAGGAATCTCGCTTTGAGGATCTCGTCATCGGCGAGGTGGGGCCGCATTACCTTGACCACCCGAACCTCATCAAGCAGCCGGTGACGCACCTTGTAGACGGTCCCCATCCCACCCTCTCGGATCTTGTCGAGGATTTCGTATTTTCCTTCGAGGCGCTCTAAGGGAATCGCCAACTACTCTCGCTCCTTGGGTGTTTTCAGCCTATGCATACCGATGGCTGGTGTCAAATTGTCGCCGGCCGGGCCGCGGCGGATTGCGACAGGTACACTCGTTGAGTGAAGTTTCGTCGGACGATTTTGGTGGTACTGAGCCTCGTTGTGGCAGCGGCGATCTCCGATCCACGATTCGCTCCGCTCAAGCCGGGGGAGGTCGACAGTCTCGACGTCACCGTCTATCTGCTCGGAGATGCCGAACCGGTCGACGATGTCGACGACCTCGACCCCTCTCGATACGGCGTGATCGTCGACGGCTCCGGAGGTCGCACCGGGCTCCTGCTCCCGGCGATCCCCGGGATTACAACGGCGCGAGAGCAAGTCGACATCGCCCGCCGGAAAGCGTCCATCTCTCCCAACGACCCCATCAGCCTCTCCCGTTTCGAAGCCGAGATCATCCATTAGCCGCCTCCGGCGGCGTAGTCGGTTGTCGGACTGTCCGGCCCGAAGAGCTTCATCACCACATCGGTGCCGCCAGTGGTCTCGATGATGTGGCGGCCGTCGTGGCGGCCGCCGGGCACATGCTCGATGTCATGCGAGCTCACCGCAAAGATATCGCCGCCCTGGTTGAACTCGAAAAGATGGTCGAAAAGAATCTGGCCGAGGATCCGGACCAGGTTAAAGTGTTCGCCTACAAGGGA
>JAIVTZ010000589.1:0-2916 GCA_049188105.1 Deltaproteobacteria bacterium
GGGATGGCGAAAATTGAGAATAAATACTTGAGAATTGAGAATTAGTCTTCTTCGAGGCCCTCGAGCTGGGCAGGGCTGAGGAAGAGGGTCACATCCCATGGAACCACTGATGATTTGATCTTGGTCACCCGGTTCGCGCCGCTCTCCATGCCGGCGGCGTTGATGCCGATCAGGAGGAGCTGCTCGGCGAGCTTCGCCCCGTCGAGCTCCCGCTGTTTGAGAATGCGGTACCGGATGCCCACCGGAGAAACGTCGCGGTATTGGACCGGCGGGACGAACTCGTAGGAGAGAATCGAGTAGTCGTCCTGGGCCACCACCATGATCCAGGTGGTGGTGAGCACAGGCGAGGAGAAGAAGCCCTTGGCGAAGGGCAGGGCGAGGACCCAGACCTCGCGCCCGTTCAGCGTCGTTGGCTGAACCTCCTTCACCCACACCCCCTCCATCTTCAAGCTGTAGGGGAGCAGAAGGGGAAACACGGTCTGGTTGAGGGTCTTCTCCGCCATCGACGACGTCTGCGGCCGGTCGTCGATGACGCCGCCCGCGGTCGACCAGCCGCCGGCGCCGTGGTGGGCGACGACCACGTCGCCGGGATACTCGATGCGCTGGTTTTCGAGGTGCGCCGTGTCGACAAAGAGGGTGTAGGAGCCCTTAGAAGATGTGCCGTCGTTCCGGGTCTCCTCATGTTCGACCTCGAGCTTGAGCACACCAAGCTTTGAGAACGCCTCACCGCCGGCGGCGGCGATCATCCGATCGACGATCTCTCCGGGCTCGGGGGTCTCGGCGACAGCAAATACCGGCGCTGCGAGGAGCACCGGCAACAGGACCTTCAGTAGGTGTCGGTTCATGGATTTTCTCCTCAAAAGGTGCCATCCCGGCACCGAGTTTCGGTCGCTCGGGATTATAAAGCAACACCCGTGCCAACCCAGGAAACGTTCAGACGTTTGAATACAAACAGGGGCTGCAGTGCAGCCCCTGTGGTGAATTGGCCGAACCCGACGCTACTGCGGCACCACTCCCTGGAACTTCCGCAGTGCGGGGATAAAGATCGAGTCCTGGGTCCGGTTGTCGATCTCGGTCGCGTAGGCGGCGACCCCACCTCCACTCGTGACCTCAACCTTGATCGATCCGGTCATGGTCACATCACGCAGACCCAGCTTCTTGAAAATGTCGAACTGCCACAGCTTACCGGGCGCGATCTGGGACTCGAACGGTTCCGCCGCCTCGACGCCGTAGATGTCGTAGAGGGTGACCCGCAGTCCGGTCCAGCCATAACGGTCGGTATTGAGCAGACCGATATTGGTGCGGAAACCCACACTCTTGTCTTCGGAGTTCGAGACCCCGGTGATGTAGCCGGTCTCGCCCGGCAGCAGGAGGTCGTCGCTCGCGAAGGCCTGCAGGTTGAGCCCGTAGGTCCCGCCGGTCGACGCATCGAGGTTGTAGGTGCGCGCGGCGACCTGCGGCGCGGGACCTCCGTCGGCGCCGGTGAGGACAATGTAGCCACGGATCTCGTCGAGACCAAGCTCGTCCGAGACGATGTCGAGGTACTGCTTGGTCCGGTGGGCGCCGAGCGTCGGAAACTCAAAGCCGTAGGAATCGCTCGGGTTGTCACCGTCCACGAAATCCACCTCGCCGGCGAGCCAGTCCTCGGTCGGGTTGTAGAGCCACAGATCGGTGCGCCACTGCGAATCGTTGGCGCCCGCGAGACCGGCCACGCCGACCAGCCAGATCATATTCTCGTCGTGGAACGAGGACAGGTAGAGGACCGAGTCGCCGGTGAGGTTGTCGACCACCGTCGCAAAAACCTGGACATCGTAGCCATCGACACCCACCCGTACCGAGAACGGTGCCGGACTACTCTCCAGCCCGAGCCAATCGGCGATCGCGTTGACCTGCTTGGTGCTGTGGCCGCGAACCGTGGCGCCCCGGATCTGGCCGACCTGGTGGCCGCCCTTGTCGTACGCCGTGATCGGAACCCACACCTCCTCGTCGCCGTAGTTCACCAGCCGCAGGTTGGTGCGGTAGTCCTCGCTCTGAATCAGACCCGTGAGATCGAGGAACTCACGTCCGACGCGCTTCACGGGCAGCGCCGGAACGAAGAGCCCGAGCGAGCCGTCCGGGGTGTCGTTGAAGGTGCGCGAAATCGACAGCACCTTGCAGCCCGAATCGCTCTGCGACTCGATGCGCACCGAGCCCGTGATCTCGTCACCCTCGAGACCGGGGATGGCCTCGGTGATGTCGGCGAAGACCCGGGTCTCGTCCGGTCCGAGCCCGAACTCGCGGAAGACCAGGTCGGCGCCGGTGTTGTTGGTGTTCTCGGGTTGGTACTCGATTCGCACGGCGAGGTCCTCGCCGCACGGGTTGAAGAAGCGGAAGTCGGACTCCCAGTGGGTATCGTTGGCGCCGTCCAGGCTGACCGCCGCACCGACCACGAAGTCCTCCACCGGCGCCACGGCCACATCCACATAGTCGACGGTGGAGTCGAAGCCGAAGCAATTGGTGGCGATCAGCGTGATCCGGTAGCGACCCGGCTCTTCGAAATCGTAGCTGGTATTCGGCTCCGTGCTCGTGAACACGTCCACGTCGACAGGTTCACCCTCCTCGTCTTCAACCCGAGTCACGGTCCACCGCCAGGAGGAAGGCGCGGTGTCGCCCTGGTCAGCGGTTTGATTCACCCTGAAGGTCTTCCCCGCGGCCTTGATGGTGGCGGTGCGGGAGGACAGCCCCCCGTTGGCGTCGACCGTATAGGCCACCGATCCGGGGCCGGTGCCACCGCTCGAGTCAATGGTCAGCCACGACGAGGTCGTGGTCGTGTTCCAGGTGCACTCCGCGGTGGTGTTGACGTCAAAGGAACCGCTGCCCCCCTCGGGCGGGAAGCTCGCCGAGTACTCGCTCAGCGTGTAGCTGCAACCGCCGCCG
>JAIVTZ010000590.1:0-2914 GCA_049188105.1 Deltaproteobacteria bacterium
GTCCGATTACATCAAGGAGATCCACAATTGGGAGCTCGAACGTTATCTCGATCGATACTGAGGTAACCCGCATATCTCACCGGCTGCCTACTGCGGCCACCGATGCACAGCACCCAGCTGGGTTTTCTCACCTCAAAGTGCTCGACGTACTGTCAAGTACAAGCCGCTCTCTTCGGGTCGAAAACCCAGCTGGGCACAGCACCTCGCCGGCCTCGTCACGAAACCCGGTGAGATATGCGGGCTGACGTTACAAAAGAGTAACATTCTTCGGCCCGGGTCGAGTTCGTGACGCCGTCGCAAACTGCGACCGAATTCTTTTGAATCAAACAGTTGCGCCGACTTCGGCCAATCCGCGCCGTGGCACGCATTTTGCTCTATTTTTTGCCGGCCCCTGTGCCGTGGATGATGTCACCTTCTCTGAAGGTCGCCATCCTCCGACACGAGGCAAGATTGTATCTGTTGAGTGAATCCGGCGCCCCGGTGGCGAGCAGACTTCGCATCCGCGACGCGAGGTGGGCTCTGCCCACCAAAGATTTCCGCCGGAGAGGATCTCGGACATTCGCGTCGCCCGCGCGTACACTGGTTCAACCACCGGTCTTCCACCGGTGAGCTAGGAACGGGGGTTCGAGATCCATGCCCATCATCACCATATCTCGAGGGACCTGCAGCGGCGGCGCACAATTGGCCGAGGAGTTGCACGAACGCCTCGGCTGGAAGGTTCTCAGTCAGGAAGATGTATCGTCCGCCGCCGCCAAGGCCTACCGGATGACCGAGCAGGAGCTCTTTCGCGGGCTCTACCTGCCGGCCAACTTTTACGAACGTTTCACCCACCGCAAGACCCGCTACCTCCTCGCCACCCAGGCGACGGTCACCGAGCTGCTGGCCGACGGCAACGGCATCTATCACGGGCTCGCAGGTCAGTTCCTTTTCGCCGACCTGTGCAACGCCTTCAAGGTACGAATCGTCGCCCCGATGGAGTATCGAATCGAGACCGCAATGCGACGATTCGGTTTGAAGAGGGACGAGGCGAAACGGCATATCAAAGACGCCGACGAGTACCGCTCGAGATGGGGTCGGCAGATCTTCCACGCCGACATCACCGACGCCGACCTCTACGACCTGGTGATCAATCTCGAACACGTGAGCCTCGACAGGGCTACGACGATGATTTCCGAGATCATGGAGGGTGACGACTACCGGCCCACCGCTCAATGTGTCCAGGAGTACCACGACTTCGCTCTCGAAAGACGGGTCAAGGCAGAGCTCTTTTTCAATTCGCCGTTCACCCCAGACATCGCTCACGTCGAGGTCCGTAATTCCGAGGTCTTCCTGTCGGGCGACAAAGCCTTCGCGGTGGGCGAGAAAGGCCTGGTCGAGTTCGTCGGCAAGATCCGAGGAATCGAAAAGATCACGACGGATCACGGCACGATCGGGGCGATGGACATCCGGCTCGACCAGGACTTTGCCCTGTCTTCGCGGGACGCCAAAGCGCGCGACGTGATGCTGCCGCCGGAGAGGTACCCGCACTGCCGATTGAGCTGTACGATCCGCGAAGCGATCGTGGCCGTCAGCGCGTCGGCCGTCAAGCTCCAAGACGGCTACATCATGCTGCCGCGTTATGTGCTGGTTCTGGATAACGACGACCGTCTGGTCGGTGTCGTCAGCCGGCGCGAGCTCCTCAAGGGGCTGATCCCCCACCTTCAGGAGGATCGGGAAACCGCAGCCCACATCCGCGAGTTCATACCCTTCGGCGGCGCCACGCCGACCGAGCTCATGATCCGCTGGACCTCTTTATTCTCGCGCGCGGCGATCGAGGCCTCGGCGACATCGATCCAATCAGTCATGGTGCCGATCAAGGGCACCGTCCAGATCGACGACACACTGTCGACGGTGATCTCGACCATGCTCTTCCACAGGGTCGACCTGGTGGCGGTCCTCGACGGCGAGAAGGTGGCGGGCGTGGTCCTGATGACCAACATCTTCGATATCGTCGCGCAGTTCATCATGGAGTACGGACAGGCCCCCAGCGCCGACGGTGGCGTGGACGATGATAATGCCTGAAGCAGTCTCCGCCGCCACTCCCGAGACTGACTCGAAACCCCGCCGCCGCTGGACGATCCGATTTCGGAGAAAACCCGAAACCCCCGTTGACTGGAAGCGCCTGTTCTTCATCCTTCTTGGAATCTCGCTGTTCTTCGGAGTTTATCTGTCGCCGCCGTGGCCGGATGCTATCGACCCGATGGGGGAAGCCTTCGAGCTCAGCCAGCAGGGCAAGGCGGCGCTCGGGCTGTTTCTGCTGGCTGCGGTGTGGTGGGTCTTCGAGGTGATTCCGATCGGCGTCACCAGCATCACGATCGCCGTCGTCCAGGTGCTGTTCCTGATCCGTCCGGACATCGTGCTGGTTGGCGGCCACGCCCCGGTCGGCGGCGCCGAGCTGGCCTTCAAGGAGTTCATGCACCCGTCGGTCTGGTTCATCTTCGGATCGATCGTCATCGGCATGGTCTTTACGAAGACCGGGCTGACCAAGCGGCTGGCCTACAAGATGCTCGTGCTGGTCGGTGAGAAAACGAGCCTCATCTATCTCGGCTGCTTCGTCATGACCGCCGCCCTGACCCTCGTCATGGCCCATACTGCGGTCGCCGCCACGATCTTTCCGCTGCTGGTCGCCATCTATCGGCTCTACGACGAGGGCGACGAGCCAACCAATTTCGGCAAGGGACTCTTCATAGGCATGGCCTATGTCGCCGGCGCCGGCAGCATCATCACCCTGCTCGGAGCCGCCCGCGGCGCGGTCGCGCTCGGCTTTTATAAGGAGATCACCGGCCAGGACATCACTTTCTTCGGCCTCACCTGGTACATGTTTCCGGTCGGTTGGGTGATGGTCTTTGTGCTGTGGGCGTTCTTCATGGTCTAC
>JAIVTZ010000591.1:0-2907 GCA_049188105.1 Deltaproteobacteria bacterium
TGCCACCGCCAGGCAAATCGGCGGAGGGCGCGTTCCCGGCCCAGAGGCACTACTCACCCTTTGCCGGGCGGAACTTCCCGACCCAGGTCTTCTTCGGCGACACCCACCTCCACACCGGGATGTCGATGGATGCGGGCGCGTTCGGTGCGCGGCTGGTCCCGGAGGATGCCTACCGGTTCGCCCGCGGTGAGGAGCTCACATCCTCCACCGGTCAGCGGGTCAAGCTCCGTCAGCCTCTCGACTTCCTGGTGGTGGCCGACCACTCCGACAATATGGGCTTCTTCCCGAAGCTCTTCGAGGGTGATCCCGCGATGCTCGCCGATCCGACGGGCAGGAAGTGGTACGAAATGGTCCAGGCCGGCGGTCAGGAGGGGGTGAAGGCCGCGACGGAGATCATCATCGCCTTCTCGCAGGACAGGTTTCCACCGGCTCTCGAGTCACGGCCGGGAACGGCGGCCTACCGCTCCGCCTGGGACGAGACCATCGATGCGGCCGAGAAGTACAACGATCCGGGTCATTTCACCGCCTTCATCGGCTACGAGTGGACCTCCAACACCGGCGGCAACAACCTCCACCGGGTGGTGATCTACCGCGACGACGGTGTCCGGGCCGGGGTTATGGAGCCCTATACCACCCTCAAACCGGAGGGCAGCGACAACCCGCGCGATCTTTGGAAGTGGATGCAGAGCTATCAGGATCGGACCGGCGGCCGATTGTTGGCCATCGCCCACAACGGCAATCTGTCCAACGGCATCATGTTTCCGATTGTCGATTCGTTTACCGGCAAACCGTTGGATCTCGAGTACGCCCAGACCCGTGCCCGTTGGGAGCCCCTCTACGAGGCGACCCAGATCAAGGGCGACGGCGAGGCCCACCCCTACCTGTCGCCCACCGACGAGTTCGCCGACTTCGAGACCTGGGACCAGGGCAATCTCGATCTCAGCGTCGCCAAAGAGAAGGACATGCTGCAGTACGAGTACGCCCGCTCGGCGCTGCAGATCGGTCTCCAGCTCGAAAGAGAGCTCGGCGTCAATCCCTACAAGTTCGGGCTCATCGGCTCCACCGACAGCCACACCGGCCTCGCCACCGCCGGCGAAGACAACTTCTTCGGCAAGCACTCGGGCGGGGAGCCGGGCGCGCAGCGGTGGGAGCATCCCATGGCGGAGATTGGTGACAAGAAGTACGAGGGATGGTCCACGTCGGCTTCTGGTTACGTCGGCGTTTGGGCGACCGAGAACACCCGCGAGGCGCTCTTCGACGCCATGATGCGCAAGGAGACCTACGCCACCACCGGCCCGCGAATGCTGGTTCGGTTCTTTGGCGGATGGGAGTTCGAGGCCGCCGATGCCCTCCACCGTCTGCCGGCGGACATCGGCTACACCAAGGGTGTGCCCATGGGTGGCGACCTCGCCCGGGCCCTGGCCGGCGCATCGCCGAGCTTCCTCGTCGCGGCGCTCAAGGACCCCTTCAGCGGACACCTCGACCGCATCCAGATCATCAAGGGCTGGGTGGACGCCAAGGGCGAGCGGCAGGAGAAGGTTTACGACGTGGTGTGGTCCGGCGACCGGAAACCGGGAACCGACGGCAAGCTGCCGCTGGTGGGCAACACCGTGGACGTGGCCAACGCCACCTGGACCGATACCATCGGTGCGGCCCAACTGATCTCGGTGTGGAGCGACCCCGACTTCGATCCCGATGTTCCGGCCGTCTACTACGCGCGGGTGCTCGAGATCCCGACGCCACGGTGGACCGCATACGATGCCAAGTACTACGGAGTCACCATGGCGCCCGAGGTCCCGATGATCATCCAGGAGCGGGCTTACACGAGCCCGATTTGGTATACACCATAGGTGATTTCGGATTTCGGATTTCGGATTTCGGATTTCGGATTTCGGATTTCGGAATGCCGCCCGTCGGCCCCAAATGCAGGGGAGGATGGGTGGGAATTCAAAACTCGGAATTCAGAATTCATGATTTGGCATTGACGGACCCGATGTCGACGATTTCGAGGCGCTCGAGGTTGCGGCCTTGTATTCTTGACCATAAATAGTTATCTTATAGTCATGAAGAGTGTCAGAATTGCTGAGCTGAAGAGCCGACTGAGCGAACACCTGAGGCAAGTCCGGCGTGGGTCGTCGATCACGGTTCTCGACCGCGACACCCCTGTGGCGCGCCTCGTGCCCTATGAGGACGACGGTGCCGCGTTGACTGTCCGTGAACCTGCGCGGGATGCTCCCCGCTTGCGCGACGTGCCGCTGCCGCCGCCGCTCGAGTTGCATCACGACGCGGTCGAGCTGTTGTTGGAGGAACGGCAGGGTGGACGGTGATCGCCTACCTCGACTCTTCGGTTCTACTGCGCGTCGTTCTCGGGCAGCCAAACGCGCTCGATGAGTGGGACGAGATCGAACGCGGCGTCGTATCACGGTTGGCAGAGGTCGAGTGCCTGAGAACGCTGGACCGCCTGCGGTTGGCCGAGCCACTGGCCGACCGTGAGATCGCCATTCGGCGGGAGGCGGTGTATCGAATTCTCGATGCCATCGAGATCGTGGAGCTCACGCGACCGGTGCTGGCGCGCGCCTCACAACCGATGCCGACCGCCCTCGGCACGCTCGACGCTATCCACCTGTCAACGGCGCTGCTGTGGGGTGAGCGCACCGACGCCCGTCTCGTGATGGCGACCCACGACCAGGCCCTCGCGATGGCCGCCAGAGCAAGCGGGCTTCAGGCTATCGGCTGAGCTGAGGTCCGATGATGACGCAAGAGCGGGCCTACACGAGTCCGATTCGGCACACGCCTTTGGCGATTTCGGATTTCGGATTTCGGATTTCGGATTTCGGAATGCCGCCCGTCGGCCCCACATGCGTGGGGAGGATGGGTGGGAATTCAAAACTGAGAATTGAGAATTGA
>JAIVTZ010000592.1:0-2828 GCA_049188105.1 Deltaproteobacteria bacterium
ACGGGTCGGGCGCAGGTTTGATGAGCTACCCTCGACATGCGATGAGCCTGACCAGTGATCTCAAACAGCGGGCGCTTGACGAGGGGTTTGACCTCGTGGGCGTGGCCGCCGCCGGTAACGCGGGCACCGCGGCGAGCCTCGATCGCTGGCTTGATGCCGGTATGCACGGGGAAATGGCATACATGGCCGACACCCGCGATCTCCGCTCGGATCCCGAAAATCTGCTTCCCGGATGCCGATCGGTGGTGGCGGTCGCCATGAGCTACCGAACCGATCGCCCGCCCTCGGGATCGTTTTCCGTCGATGACGGTCGGGTGTGGGTTTCGCGTTATGCGTGGGGGCGCGATTATCACCGCATCCTCAAAAAACGGCTGGTTCGGCTCGGACGTTGGCTTGCCGACGCCTACCCCGGAGCCGCCTGGCGAGCGTGTGTCGACACTGCACCGATTCTCGAACGGGAGTGGGCGGCGCGCGCAGGCCTCGGGTGGATCGGGAAGAACACGATGCTCCTCAACCGTCACCTCGGTTCCGAACTCTTTCTGGGCATCCTGCTCACCGACGTCGAGCTGGCGGCCGACCGGCCGCTGCCGGAGCACTGCGGGAGCTGCACCGAATGTCTCGACGCCTGTCCGACGCAGGCCTTTCCGGAACCGCGGGTCCTCGACGCCCGCCGCTGTGTCGGCTATCTCACCGTGGAACACCGGTCCGAAATCCCCGGAGAGCTCCAACCAGACATGGGATCGATGGTTGCCGGGTGCGATATCTGCCAGGAGGTCTGCCCATGGACCGCCCGCGCACCGGCCGATCTCCACCCCGAGTTCGCGCCCGCCCCGCAGCGGTACCGCCCCCGCCTCTCCGATCTCGAGTCCCTCGATGAGAACGGATACCACGAGTGGCGGCGCGGCAGCGCCCTCAACCGGATCTCCTTCCCGCAGTTCCGCCGCAACCTCGGGGTCGCCCGGGGGAACGTCCAACCCGTGGAATGAGTCGGATCAGTGTTTCTTGAGAGGGCGCATGACCATCGTCAGGTCACGACCCTCGAGCCGGTCGGGCATCCGATCGACCTTGGCCACGTCCGCGAGGTCTTCGGCGACTCGACGCAGCAAGTCGAAGCCGTTCTCGGGGCGCCGCATTTCGCGCATCCGGAACATGATGGTCACCTTGACGTGCTTCCCCTGATCGATAAACTTGCGGGCCCGTCTGGTCTTGGTATCAAAATCGTGGATATTGATGTTCGGTCTGTACTTGACCTCTTTGACCTCGACCGAGTGCTGCTGTTTCTTGGCTTCGCGCGCCTTCTTCTCCTGCTCGTACCGAAAACGCCCGTAGTCCATGATCTTGCACACGATCGGGCGCGAGGTGGCGGCCACCTCGACGAGATCGAGACCCTTCTCTCGGGCGAGCGCGAGGGCCTCTTCTACCGGCACGACTCCGACTTGATTGCCTTCGTCATCGACCAGGCGTACCGGCGAGAGTCTGATTCGTTCGTTGATGCGCACCTGCGGTGCTTCGGGATCCTCACGAAACGCGTACTTTCTGATGGTCGTCCTCCCTTGGTTCACGTTGTCTGATCTGTTGCTCACGACCGCCCGCGGCAGCCGGCAACACTCGCCCCGGAGTATACCACCCGAGGTGGAGAAAGCGGCGTTTTGTCAATGTCATTGCGGCTCGATTCATCGCTCCGGTCCCGCAGCGTCCACTGGACGCCCAACCACGCGCATGAAGAAGACGATCACCGCAGCCCCGATCGCCAGGAGAATCCAGGCCGGGGCATCGGTCAGGGCCTCGGGCAGATAGCCGACGACGACCGCCACCGCGGCCGCGAAGAGAGCGTAGGGGAGCTGGGTCCGAACGTGATCGACGTGGTCGCACCCCGACGCCATCGACGACAGGATGGTGGTGTCCGAGATCGGCGAACAATGGTCGCCGAACACCGATCCGCCGAGGATCGAAGCCACGGTCGCGGCGAGCACGTGGTGGCCCTGAGGGGCGGCATCGAGCACCAATGGCACCGCCAGCGGAGTGAGGATCGCCATGGTGCCCCACGAGGTGCCGGTGGCGAATGAGACCATGGCTGCAACCAGGAACACGGCCACCGGGAGCATGGCGATGGGAAGGCTGGAACCCATCGCGGATTTCAGGAACCCCGCCGTCTCGAGGTCCGTGCACACCTGGCCCAGGGACCATGCCAGGGTGAGCACGACAAAGGCCATGAACATGCTCTTGAATCCGCTGACCGTGGCAGCCAGCGCCTGCCGCATGCTGAGGATGCCCTGAATCACGGCAAGCAGGATCGCCGCCGTAAGACCGAGCAGACTGGCCCACAGGAGCACCGTGAAAGGGTCGGAGGCGCCGATGATCCGGCTCATGGAGCGCGTGGTGTCGCCGGCCGCCCGGAGGCTGGCGCGCCCGGTGTAGAATAGCCCGTACAGCGTGGAGAAGACCACGACAACAACCGGCAACGCGGCGTTCCACCATCTGCAGGGCGCATCCTCCTCCGGCGCCAGCTCGCTCGACTCGTAGTCGGCGAGGGGCTGGGCGGAGGCGGCCATGATCTCCCCTCTCCGCGCCCGTCGCTCGGCACGAAGCATCGGCCCCCAGTCGCGACCCGAAACCGCGACCGCCAGAGTGGTCATGAGCGCGAAAATCGGGTAGAAGGCAAACGGGATGGAGGCGAGGAAGATCGAAAAGGGGTTGAGCTCCGACCCGGACTTGACCAGCGCATCGCCGACCAGCGACACCTCGTAACCGATCCAGGTGGAAACCAGCGCCACGCACGCAACCGGGGCAGCAGTGGAATCAACCAGAAAGGCGAGCTTTTCCCGACT
>JAIVTZ010000593.1:0-2907 GCA_049188105.1 Deltaproteobacteria bacterium
TTGACGGAATAGCGACCTGTCCCATTTAGGGGGCTGACGCCCCAGGCTACGAGTCTGTCGCGCCTTCGGCGCTCGGTTAGCCCCGTGCCGCCGACTCGATCCTTCGCCGCGCAGCCGCCGTCAGCCTACGCCGCGACATCGATGAGCTCATGAGCTCGAGCGCCTGGTCGAGTCGAGATCCCTGAAGATCACCGCGTCGCGCCAGAATCCCGAGGCACCAGCGCCTGTCGAGCTCGCGCTCCAGGATGGCGACGAGCTCGAGGGCGTCGCCCGCGCTGTCTGGAATTCCTGCCTCGAGCAACGCGGCGAGGGCACGCCGTCGAGCCCAGCCGTCCTCGAACGATTCGACCAGCTCGCGCAAGGTCACGACGCTCGACCCGGCCAAACCGGAGAGCTCCCGGCGCAACCCACGGAGCCGGGACAGCACCGACGATTCCGCACCCGGCGCCCCAAACACTAATTGCGCATCGAATCGCCGCGACCCCGAATCATCGTCTGGCGGAGGCATCTCCGCGTGGGGTGTGGGCGCCGGCCGGTGAGTTGGGGATGTGGTCTGCCACCGGCTCCAGTCGACGATCGGAGGGGCGGCAGGTGATGGCTCGATTTCGGTCTCCGGTTCAAGGGGTGATTCGGGATCGGGAACGGGAACGGGCAGGGGTTCCTCTGCGCCCTCATCTTCGGCGTCTTCATCGAGGGCGTCGAGAGCTGCCGGCGCTTCCTCGGGGCTTTCTTCGACCGTGAATTCGCCGGACCGCAGCTCGCCCAGCGCCTCGCCGACCTCTTCGTGGTCGTCCTCTTCAACAGTCTCGTGATCGGCGAGCAGTTCGCCTGCCAGGTCGATGCCGCGGGTGACGGCCTCGTCTCGCCGCAGAGGGTCTCGCACGGCGGAGAGCAGCTCCCCCACCGCTGCGCCGTCGGTGGAGCGGGCGTTGGCGAGGACCCGCAGCAGCATGGCCGGTGCGAGCCCCCCGCTCCGCTTTGCCAGACCCTCGAGAATCTCCTCGGCGCCGTCGAACCCGGCGTGGTTTGCGAGCAGCCGGCGGTCGGTCGGGCTGAGCTCGCGGAGCGTTCGCCACCCGCGCACCAGGATCCTCGCCTGCTGCAGCGGCGACCCGGCGGTCTGCAGCTCGAAGAGCAGCGCGTTGAGCTTGCGCGAGGTGCTCATCTACTCGTCACCGAAAACCTTACCAGTATCCTTTTTCGTGGCTTTCGCCGTGCCGTCCTCGATCTTGTCGGCCAGCGCACCCGGCAGACGCGAGATGTTCTGCAGGAGGTTGTCGAGATCGACTCCGGAGAGCTGCTTCATGATCGGGCCGAGCTGGGTCATGACCTGGATGACATCGTCGGTGAGGCGGGCGGCGCCGGTGCCGTCGCCGGGGCCGCCGCCAGTCGAGATGATGGTGGTCTCGCCGGCCCGCGCCAGCGGCTCGGAGACCGCGGCCGCGATCTCGGGCAGCACCTTGAGGGCCTCGATCGAGAGACCGGCCTCGTTGTAGAGCTTGAGGGCCTCGGCCAGCTTGCGCCGCGCCCCGGCCTCGGCCTCGCCCTTGGCCTGAATGGCCTCGGCCTCGGCGAGGCCGATCTGTCGACGCTGCACCGACTCGGCCTCGGCCTTGGCGATGCCCTCGGCCTGGAGGGCTTTGGCCGCCTGCTCGCGGCGCATCCGTTCGGCCGCAGCCTCTTGCTCGACGGTGTACTTCTTGGCGTCGGCGAGCCGCTCGGCCTCGTACTTCTTGGCGTCGGCCTGCTCGCGGATCTGCGCATTGAGCTCGAGCTTCTGGCGCTCCACCTCCTGGTCGGCGATCCGGATGTTCTGGACCTTGAGCTCCATCTCGCCCGCCTTGACCGCCTGCGCGTCGGCGACGTCGACCTCCTTGCGGATGGACGCTTTCTTCATGCTCAGCGCCTTGTCGGCATCGGCGATCTCGGTGTCGACGCCGATCCTCTTCTGCTCCTTTTTCTGCCGCGCCTGCTCCTCCTCGATGGCGGCGTCGCGGTCGGTGTTGGCGGTCGCGATGCGCGCGTTCTTGAGGGCCTCCTGGATTTTTGGCTGGCCGAGGGCGTCGAGGTAACCCTCGTCGTCCTGAATCGCCTGGAAGACGAAGGAGCGGAACTCGAAGCCCATCCCTTCGAGATCCGAGTGTGCCTCGTCGCGCACCTTGTCCTGAAAGCTCCTCTGTTCGCGGTACAGCTCCTCGACCGTGAGCGTGCCGACGATGCCCCGCAGGTGGCCGGCAACCGTCTCCTTGATCGTGGCCTGGATGTCGTCCACCGGCATCCCGAGGAAACCCTCGGCCGCGCGCCGGATGTGGTGGATGTCGCCCTGCACC
The DNA here is from genome assembly GCA_049188105.1 of Deltaproteobacteria bacterium. GTDB lineage: Bacteria > Acidobacteriota > Thermoanaerobaculia > Thermoanaerobaculales > Sulfomarinibacteraceae > Sulfomarinibacter. Next base: position 2,331 of record JAIVTZ010000593.1, read on the forward strand.
TTGACCTGGGCCACGGCCTTGACGTTGATCGGGATGCCCTGCACCGTGTAAACGTGTGGCAAATCGATCTCCAGCGTCATCATGCGCAGCGAGAGCACCTCGTACTGCTCCCACGCCGGCCACACGAAGGTGCCGCCGCCGCGGATGATCCGAAAGCCCTCGATCTCTCCCTCATCGGATCGGACCTTGCGCCCCAAAAGCTTGCGGCGGCCGAAGACGATCAGCGCCTCGTCGGGCCCGGCCTTCTTGTAGCGCACCCGAATCAACAGGTAGGTAAAGAAAAGCAGCACCGGAACAACGATCAGGAAACCGATGAAAAACGACGCGCCCATGAATTCACCTCCGAAATAGTAAGCGGCAGCAGTGTATCAATGTTGACTCACACTCAACCATACGCGGCACGTGGGAGATATCTTCCATCGCAGAGTTATGAGTTTTGAGTTATGAGTTTTGAGTTATCGCTCACCCACCCGCCGCACGTGGGCCGTTTCCCAGCGCGCTTCCCGTGAGGATGCCAGGCACGCCGCCATGATGTTGAGGACAACATCATGTCGGGATGCCAGGCACCTCCGGTGAA
>JAIVTZ010000594.1:0-2906 GCA_049188105.1 Deltaproteobacteria bacterium
TGACGTTTACCTTAACCCTGAACCCTGAACCCTGAACCCTGAACCCTGAACCCTGAACCCTGAACCCTGAACCCTGAACCCTGAACCTTGCCCCCGAGTGGGGGAGTCTGGAGCCCGGGATCTGATGCGAGTTATACTGCGAACATGCAGGTTCAACATCATGAGATCGAGCTCGCGAGCGAGGGGCATGGACACGTTTACGACGTAACCGAAAAGGTGATCTCATGGCTGCGATCGGTTGCGGCTGCCGAGGGTCAGGTGACGATCTTCGTGCCCGGATCAACAGCCGCTGTCACGACCATTGAGTTCGAGCCCGGCGCGGTTCGGGATTTGGGCGAGGCGCTAGAGAGCATCGCCCCATCCGATCGTTCCTATCACCACGATCTGCGGTGGGGGGACGGCAATGGATTTTCCCACCTGAGAGCGGCGCTGCTCGGACCGTCGTTGACGGTGCCGGTGTCTGCGGGGCGATGCGTCCTCGGCACCTGGCAGCAGATCGTTGTCGTGGAGTGCGATCTACGACCGCGGCGGCGGCGGGTTGCATTCTCCTTTGTCGGTGTTGTGGGAGTGGCCGACTGATGCCGCACCTCGTGCTGAGAGATGAGGTGGATTTCGATCTCGTTGTCGAGCGCATGCCGAAGGACGCCGTGAAATGGGGTGCGGCGGTGCTCAAGACGGAGGATCTGTGGCTGCGGGCCGACGGCAGGGCGATGCTCGTCGAGGGTGTCGTCATCGAGCACTCCCGGCCCCTTCATCCGGTTGCTCTCGTGTCCCTGAACCACGGCGACACCTCTGTGCGTCTGTGGCGTCTCGGAGTGGTCGAACGCACGCCTGCGGTCCAGCGGTGGCTGGCCGTGGTGGCCAGGGATCTGCAGCAACTGGGTGCGGGGGCTGTTCGATCCACCAACATCGCTCCCGCGCTCGTGGAGGATCTCAGGGTGAGCCCGGGTTAGCCCGCATATCTCACCGGGTTTCGTAGCGAGGACGGCGAAGCGCAAGTATCCGCTGGGATTGTCGCGAATCGGGCGACGCAGTCGTAGTCGCGCTACGTCGAGAAGCACGATGTGCGACGCGCACGGCGGGACGCCGCGATTCGCCGTCCGCAGTAGATACCCGGTGAGGTATACGGGTCAGTTCCTGAGCTCCTCGTCAATCTCCTGGAGGCGCTCCTGATGGGATTGTTGGAGGTTGTCGATCCGGTCCCGCACCGCTCCGACAGCGAGCCCAGGCCCGTTCCCAGAGACACCGCCGCTACCGACACCGTCGAGAGACGAACGCGCCGCCGCAAGCAGACGGCGAGTCCTCATGAGGCGGATATCCGATGGTGACAACGCATACCCACGGAGCTCGCCGACGGCGCGGCGGATGGCCACTGCCACGTGGAGATCGGCACTTGGCGTGGGCGCCGCCTCGGCCCACGACGCCGCGGTCGCGGCGAAGATCTTGAGGTCGGCAAGGTGAGCGGAGATCGTCTCCGGTTCGGCCAGGAGAGCCTCCATGGCGGAGATGATCTCGTTCGCCGTCCGACGATCGAGGGTACTGCCGTCAACATCGGTCTCGCGCAGGGTCGAGGCGACCGTGGCGACGGCGTCGAGACTGGAGGTCGCGTCGCTGGCGCCGAGGTAGAGGTAGAATGCGACCGCAATCAGAATGCCGATGAAAAAGACTCCGGAGATTCTCAGAGTTCACTCCTCCTCACCAAGTATAGTCCCACGTGCGTCACCCCCAGAGGACAGCCGAGGTGGATGTGGTGATGTTTTAGAGACCGGTATCGACGAGAACCGTGGCACGATCCTTGCGCATGGGTTGGGCGGAGGTGACCATGTTCTCTTCGAAGATCGTAGCCTCGATCATGGCCATTGCAGCTCTCATCCTGCCGACGACGGCCGCGGCACAGCTATCTGCGGATTGGATGATCCCCGCAGCGGCCCACAATCGCGGCGATCGAGGCACCTTCTGGATGACCGATCTTTCTCTCCACAACCCCCACGAGTACGATCTCCCGGTAGTCGTGCAGGCACTGCCGAGCGACGTGGTCAACTCAGACGTGCCGACCATCAGCTTCACCCTGTATCCGTGGGAGACGGTCAACCTGTGGGATGTTCTGGGGCCGGAGGTCTTCGACCTCGATGGCACTGCGGCGCTGCTGGCATACGCCGATCCCGCGCTGGCGTGTGATCCCATCGAGGACTGTCACTTGCTCGTGACCTCTCGAACCTACACCCCGGAAGATGGCGGGGGAGACGGAGAGTACGGGCTGACCGTGCCCGGAGCGGGAGTGGAACGCGCCGCCGATTGGTCGACCCTCGCCTATGCGACGGGGATTCTCGCCGACGGTGAGCAATTTCGGTGCAACGTCGGTGTCGGATCCTGGACCTCCGACTGGATAACGGTTCGCCTCGACGTGCAGGATTCAGGCGGCGCCATTGTCTCCAGCGAAAACTTCGAAGTGCCTCCCTTCGGTCACACCCAGCACCGTCTCCCGGCGGCGGTGACCGGTGGCACTCTCGTGTTCTACCTCGAGTCGGGTCCGGCGGACTCCCTCATTTTTCCCTACGCAACTGTGATCAATCAGGAAACGGGTGATGCGAGCTTCTTTTTCGCCGAGGCCTCGACTGTTGGCGCCACAGTGGCGAAAGGGTTGCGACGGACGACCGGCAGACCCTCTCTGCCCCCGGTCGCTGTTCACATCGCGGTGGACGCCCGCATGACCCGATAACCGCTGGATCTGCAGACCGGTACGGTCCATAATGGGTCTTCCGGGCCCGCAGCGTCGGTCGTGCGACGGCTGATGCGGGCTTCGTAGGAGGCTCATGGTTCAGTTCGACAACCAATACCGCCAAATCAAGATCAAGGTCGTGTACTACGGACCTGCAGTCGGAGGAAAGACCACCTGCCTCCGGCAT
>JAIVTZ010000595.1:0-2903 GCA_049188105.1 Deltaproteobacteria bacterium
CGAATCCAACAGTACCGAATTGTCGTGGTGGCGGACCCTGAAGGACCCGCCTACAAAGGCTGCCTGGAGACCTGTAGGCGGGTCCTTTAGGGCCCGCCAGAATCGGGTTCAATATCTCCCGGCTGTTCGGCCAACCTGGATTTAGAGGATACGCAGGGTTCCCTATCAGGCGCTCGCGGGTTTTGGGGGGATGGTGATCGTGAAGCATGTCCCGTGGGTGCGATCGAGCGCCGAAGGCGCGAAAGATCCATAGCCTGGGGCGTCAGCCCCAGGTGATGGTCGTCACAAATTCCCGGAGCCCTGAAGGGGCGACAGATTGCGGCTGCGGCGTGAGCCGCAGTCATCATCTTCTGATTGTCTGTCGCCGCTTCGCGGCTTGAAATTTTTTTCCGCACCGTATTCCTGGGGCTGACGCCCCAGGCTATGAATATTCCGCCGCTTCGCGGCTGGCTCGACCCATCAGAGAGAAACTCGAGGCTTCGGGTTCAGCGAGTTTCTCGGGAGGGCGGGTAGTTGAGCGACTCGACCGGCGCTGCGAGCGTGTGTTACGGTTCATCGCGCGCTGATAATTTCGGATGGAGGCCTGATGGAAGACTCGAAGCCTGTGAACTCGAAGCTCCTGCCCTCGAACGCATACCGCAAGCTGAAGTCGGGAGAGGTTTACGAACCGGTCGTCGGTCCGGACGATCTCCGCCCCGAGGTGACCCTGTGGTCGATCGGTCTCGGAGTGGCGATGGTCGTCGTCTTCACGGCCGCCGCATCCTACATGGCCCTGCGAGCCGGTAACGCCATCGAAGCCTCGATCCCAATCGCGATCCTGGCGATATTCTTCGGAAAGCTGCGGATTCCCAACAGCACCATCCTCGAAAACGTCATGGTCCAGAGTGTCGGCCAGGCTGCCGGTGTCGTCGCCGCGGGTGCGACCTTTGTCGTGCCGGCGCTCTACATCAATCAGCTCGACATCGCGTGGTGGCAGATTTTTCTCGCGTGCTTCATCGGCGGCTCCCTCGGCGTGGTTCTCATCATTCCGTTGCGCAAATACTTCGTGCACGAGCTTCACGGCGAGCTCCCCTTTCCGGAAGCGACTGCCATCAACAATATTCTGATCACGGGCGAGAGCTCTGCGGGCGGCGCGGGGAAGATCCTGCTCATCTCGTTCGCGCTCGGAGCGCTGTTCGACTTTTCGATCGAGGCGCTTCACCTGTGGAACGCCAACCTCTCCAGCTCCACCTTGCTCGGCGGTGTCGGCGACGGCATCCGGCTCGAGGTCCAGCTGACCGCGATCGCAGCCCTCTTCGGCCTCGGTTACATCATCGGTATCCGCTACGCGTCGATCATCGCGGCGGGTTCGGTCCTGGCGATGGTGGTCATGGTGCCGCTGATCTACCTCTTTGGCAGCAATATCACCGAGTTCTCGTTTGCCGGGACAACGTTTGAGATCGCGAGCATGAGCGCGACCGCAATTTTCGGGGCATTCGTGAAACCGATCGGCATCGGTGCGATTGCGGTTTCAGGAATTATCGGCATCCTGAGCATGTGGAAGATCGTCGCCTCATCGGTGACCTTGGGTTTCAAGGGATTCTCCAAGGAAGCGCACAGCGATGTCGAGGCCACCGAACGGACGCAGCGGGATATGGCGCCGAAAGACGTGCTGTTGATAACCATCGCGGCAACGCTCGGCATGGGCGCCCTCTTCTTTGTTGTCGCGCTGATCACTCCCGGTGAGGGGGGTGAGGCCGCCTACGGTCTCGTCGCCGCCCTCAAGTTCGGTCTCGTCGGAATGGTTGTCGGTTTCTTTCTGTCCTTCCTGTTCACCCCGGTGGCTGCACAGGCGATCGCGATCGTGGGCGTCAACCCGGTGTCCGGCATGACCCTCATCACGGTGGTGCTGGCGATCGGCTGCATGATCCTGGTGGGTCTGGCGGGCACGGCCGGGATGATCGTCGCCCTCATCATCGGCATCGCAGTGTGCACCGCGTTGTCGACGTCGGGAGCGTTGATCACCGACTTCAAGATCGGCTACTGGCTCGGCAGCACTCCTCGCAACCAGGAGAAATGGAAGTTCCTCGGCATGTTCGTCGCGGCTCTTGTGGTCGCAGCCGTGATCCCGATCATGGACAGCGCGTATGGCTTTCTCATCACCGACCCGGAGACCGGTCTGCTGGTGTCGAACGAGCAGGCCCTGCCTGCGCCGCAGGCGAACATGATCGCAGCGGTGTCGCGTGGATTGATGGAAAACCCCGCCAATCAGCCCTGGTTGCTCTACGGTCTCGGTGGCGCGGTCGCGGTCATGTTGTGGATGGCGGGGATCCCGATGCTCGCCTTCGCTCTCGGGATGTATTTGCCGATTTCGATCAACATGGCCGTTCTCGCGGGGGCGATCGTCGCCTGGATAGTGGCTCGAACGGGTGGCAGTGAGGAGGTCCGCCAGGCCCGGACCGAGCAGGGGATACTGATCGCCTCGGGGCTCATGGCGGGCGCCGCCATCTTTGGTGTGATCACTGCAATTCTCCGAATTCCGGACCTCGGCGCGCCGATCCGACACCTGAGCTATGGGGTGGACTTCGCCCTGCAGGACGGTGTGCTCAGGGAAACCGCCGCGCACTGGTACGAAGGATTCCAGGGTCAGATCATCGGGCTCGTCATGCTTCTTCTTCTGGGCGTCGCCTGCTACTTTCTCGCCCGCCTCGGCGCACGTTGGTTGCTCGAGGGGGAGAAGCAGGAGAAGAATTAATTAGGGTTCGGGAATTTAGAATTTCCACCCACCCGGAAACAAGGTGCAGGGCACAGGGCGCAGGGCGCAGGGCGCAGGGTGCAGGGCGCAGGGTGGCAGGGTGCAGGGTGCAGGGCGCAGGGCGCAGGGTGCAGGACGTACTTGACCAACTGTCCAAAGCGATTATCGT
>JAIVTZ010000596.1:0-2901 GCA_049188105.1 Deltaproteobacteria bacterium
AGGCGGCAGCCTCCTCCAGCCTGTCCTGCTGGACGTAGGCGTCGCCTAAGTTGGCGTGGGCAAAGAAGTAGGTGGGGTCGATCTCCAGGGCCTTTTCGAAGAGGTCGATCGCATGGTCGAACTGGCGCGCCATCATCAAGTGGTAACCCATGCACTCGTACGGCCTCGGCCACAGCGGGTCGAGATCCAGATACCGCTGGTTCTCACTGAGTCCTTCCTCGGCGCGACCCACGGCCCACAGGTAGTGGGCGTACAGATGGTGAGCCTCTCCGTAGCTTGGTTTGAGCTCGATAGCTCTCTCGAATTCCTTCCTGGCGCCCTCCCAATCCCACTGGGCCCACCTGACGGAACCCAAGGCCAGGTGGGCTTCGCCGAGGGCGTCGTCGATCTCGAGGGCCTTGAGAGCAGCGGCCTCGGCCCGGGCCTCGAATTCGTCGCTCGAAAGCAGAAAACCTCCCCAACCCACCAGCGCCTCCGCAAGGCCCGCATAAGCCAGGGCGTTGTCCGGGTCCCTCGCGATCGCCGCCTCAAAGTGACGTTTAGCAGCGCGTGCGCCCTCGATCGACTCCTTTTTCAGGTGGTATTGGCCCATGAGATAGGACTCGTACGCTTCCGGGTCGACACGCCGGCCGCCGGCGAGACGTTGCTCCTCCAGAGGGGTCAGCGCGACCTGAATCTCGCGGGCGATGGCGCGCGCGACCTCGCCCTGCAGGGAGAGGATGTCGGTCAGGTCACGTTCGTAGGTCTCCGCCCAGAGGTGCTGATCGGTCTCTGCCTCGATGAGCTGCGCCGTGACTCGCACCCGATCACCCGCGCGCACCACCGACCCTTCGACCACCGCGTCCACGCCGAGCTCGGCCGCTATCTCCGGCAGCGGAGTGGTGGTGCCCTTGAACCTCATCACCGAAGTGCGGGATATGACCCTCAAGACGCGGATCTTGGCGAGATTCGCGATCAGGGCGTCGGTCATGCCATCGACGAAGAACTCCTGCCCCGGGTCACCGCTGAGGTTTTCGAGCGGCAGCACGGCAATCGAGCGGATGGGCGCGAGTCCGCCCTCCGACGCTGGTCGTTCAAACACTCCCAACCCAAACATGGCCGCGACCGCGCCGAGCACGGCCAGGGAAACCACCGCCACCGTCCAGAGGACTTTTCTCTTCTGCGTCGTTTTTTCGTCGGTGGGCTTCGTCGTTGGAACCACCTGGTCGGTTGTGATGGAACGCAGGGCGAACGCGAGGTCAGCCGATGACTGGTAACGCGCCTCCGGGCTCTTCTCGAGGCAACGATGGATGCTCCGCTCGAGCTCGGCAGGGAGAACAGTGCCTGTTGACGAGAGCCGCTCCGGCTCCTCCTTGAGTATGGCCGCTGTGGTCTCGGCCGTGCTCTTGCGCAGGAACGCGGTCTGACCCGACAGCATCTCGTAGAGCACGCATCCGAGGGCGAAGATGTCCGATCTGGCGTCTGACGGCTCACCCCGCAGCTGCTCCGGCGACATGTAGCCCAGGGTTCCCATGACGGTGCCGGCCACCGTGCCCGCCGGTGTCATGGTGGCGGTCTCGGCCTCCTCCTCGACCGGCACCTTCACCTGGGCGAGCCCGAAGTCGAGGATTTTGACGCGGCCATCCGCAGTGACGAACACGTTGTCGGGCTTGAGGTCGCGGTGGATGATTCCCTTGCCGTGGGCCGCGGCGAGCCCGTCTGCAATGGCCGCTCCGATCTCCACCACCTTCTGCCAGGGCATGCCGGAGGCTGGGATTGACTGCCTGAGGTTCTGACCATCCAGCAGCTCGGTGACGGCGTAGGTGACGCCTTGGTCGGTGCCGAAGTCGTGGATGGCGAGGATATTCGGGTGGTCGAGTTTGGCAACAGCCTTCGCCTCCCTCTCGAACCGGGCGAGACGGCTGGAGTCCTGGGCTACAGCCTCACGCAGCACCTTGATCGCCACGTCGCGGTCGAGGCGTTCGTCATGCGCCAGATACACCACCCCCATCCCGCCCTCGCCGATCTTTTCGACGATACGGTAGTGCCCGAGGGTGGTGCCGATCATCATCACTCCGTCGGCACCAGTCGTTTCAGCTCCTCGAACCAATTGAGGACCACGACCAGCGGAGCGGGTTCACCTACCCTATTGATCATTACGAACTGTTCGCCGTCCGGGTGTACGTCGTACTGGGGGAGAAATCGACGTCGTGCGAACTCCATTACAAAAATCTCTGTTCGGTCGAGTACCTGAAATCCTGCGGTGGTCGAGACTCGAGCGACCAAGAACTCGTCCCCGTTCCAATAGAAGATCTCATGTCCGTTGGCTCCCCACAGGGGCTCGGTGCCACCGTCTACTGAGACTTGCCATCGAGCACCCGGTTCTGGGAAGGCACGAACGAAAACCTCGTCCTGTCCCGATTCGTTCGAAACGTACGCCACCCACTTCCCGTCGCGGGAGAGAGCCGGAGATAGCTCCTGGAAAGGCTCATTGAGGTAGCCCCAGGGTTCGCCACCCTCCGCGACCGGCAGCACGTAGATGTCCCTCGCGTTCGTGGACGTAATCTCGTGAAAGAGAATGAACCGCCCATCGGTCGACCAGCCTCCCGGGTATTGGTCATACTGGCCGGATGTCAGCGGTTGCGGGGAACCGCTGCCATTCACCAAAACCCAAAACAAGTTCGCCGGCCCGAGCCGATAAGAGGAGAAGGCGATCCGCTGGCCATCGGGCGCCCACGTCGGGTAGCGGTTTTCCGAGCCACTCGTCAAAGGGGAGAACACGCATCGCTCTAGCTCACAAACCCAGATGTCTCGGCTCGCGCCTTCGCGGATGCTCACCGCCAAGCCCTTGCCATCAGGAGAGAGGCGGGGGTCACCGTAATCACGTACTTCTTCGGTTACCGGCCGTCCCACGCCTTGTCG
>JAIVTZ010000597.1:0-2896 GCA_049188105.1 Deltaproteobacteria bacterium
TTTTGAGTTTCCACCCACCCCCCTGCAAAACCGGGGAGGTACGGTGGGTTAACTCAAAACTCATAACTCAAAACTCATAACTCATAACTCATAACTCATAACTCAAAACTGGTGTGGGTCGGTGAGACCATGTGGGCCTTCGATCGTATGGAGGTTCCAATGCTCAGGCGTCAGGTGACCAGGATGCGGCGAGCAGGGTCACGTCGTCGTACGGAGTGTGGCCGCAGGTGAAAGCCTCGATCTCCTCGAGAAGATAGTTCACCACATCCTGCGGGTCGGCGGGAGCAGATTTCAGACCCTCTGCCAGGCGGTCTTCGCCGAAGAACTCACCGTCCGGGGATTGCGCTTCCACAACGCCGTCAGAGTATGCGACGACCAATTCCCCCGGCTCGAACCTGGCCTCGAGGATTCGATGACCACCTACCCTCAACGCTCCCAGGGGCACGCGGTGCTCCGGCATTTCGAGACACTCGACGCCTCCGGAAGCGCGCCGCACCATGGGAGGCGGCTGGCCCGCCAGCGTGTAGGACAGCACCCCTTCGCCGGCCCGGAAACCGAGGTAGCCGAGTGCGACGAAGCTGCCCGCCTGAAACTCCGCCCGATTTCGCCCGCCACGGAGGCTGTAAAGCCGTTCGTTGGCAAGGCGGAGGAGTTCCTCGGGCTCGGGGTTGGCAAGCGCCACCGAGTTGAGCACCTCGTGGGCCGCCATCATCATCAGCGCCCCGGATATCGACTTGCCGGAGACGTCTCCATACACCACAACGTGCTCTCCATCCATCCTCCCGGGAAGCTCGGTGAAGAAATCTCCGCCGACCTCCTGCGCCGGTCGGCAGACCGCCGCCAGCCGCCACCCATCGGCCGCCACCATCTCTCCCGGCAACAGTGACGCCTGAATCGATGCGGCGATCTTGAGCTCTCGCTCGAGCTCCGCCTGACGCGTACGCTCGTCGAGGAGAATGCTCGTTTCGAGTGCGATGGAGGCCTGGTTGAGGAGGCCGCGCAGCAGCTGGAGCTCCTCCTTTTCGAACGCGGTTTGGCCCGCCTTTCCAGACAGCAGGATCAAGCCGACCGCCCGCCGGGTGGTCGCCACCAGACCCACCAGCTCCACCCCCGCCTTGGTCAAATTCGAGCTCAGATCCTCCACGTCGGGGGACAGCAGGCGCAGCGGTGCGAGCTCCTCCAACCGGACCAGCGACCCCTGACGCTTGAGCTGGTCGTGGAGAATGCCAATGACCGGGAGCTCCTCGGGGAGAGCCTCCGGACCGGCCTGTCGGACCAATCTGTCCTCAGACAACAGGTACAGGGCCGAAAAACGCAAACCGAGAAGCTCGGGAAGCCTTTCCACCAATTGCGCCACCAGCGGACCGATCTCCACCTCCCGGGTAATGGCCTCACCCATCTCGACCATGGCGCGCTGCAGGCGCAGGCGGTCGGCAAAGAAGAACCTATCGACCGGACCCTGCAGCCGCTGTCTCAGAGGCTCGAAGAGGAGCACGATGGCGAGCGCGAAGATCACCGGAAAGTAGGGCGAGTCCGCGATTTGGGTACCACGGAAGAGGAGTTGGAACGAGGCGATGCCGAGGGCGTAGACCGCGGTCACCATGGCGGTGGTGACGGTGTAGAGCAAGCTCTTGCGCAGGATGACCTTGATGTCCAGAAACCCGAACCGGATGATGGCGTAGGCAAAGGTGATCGGCACCAGGATCAGCGGCACCACTCCGTAGAAGAGGAATCGCTCGGTTTTGAGGAACGACGGAAACGCGACCGCCAGGACAATGAAGGGAACGACCCCGAAGAGGGTGCCTAGAAAGACCAACCCGGCGCCCCGCCGCTGGAGCTTGTCCGGTAGATAGAGGGCGCTGAGACCGAGGGCGCCAAGGCCGAGCAGCATGTAGCCGCCCATCACCCACCAGTTGGTCATCGGCGCGCCGCTGATCAGCGCGAGCGAGTTCCCTGAGCGCCGCGCCCACAGCACCGTGCCCAAATACACCAGTGGCGGCAGGAGATAAATAGGCAGCATCTTGGAGCTGATGCGCGCAATCCAGCCGAGAAAATCGGCGATGGGGTCGCGGCGCCACTCCCACACCGGGCGCGGGAAAATCAGGAAGAAGTGGAGAAAGGCCGCCGGCAGGAAGAGCAAAGCCATGGTTCCGGTAGTGAGAACAAAGGTGTCGACCCAGGAATACGATGCGGGGCGCAGCCGGCAGACCAGGAAGAGCATGAAGAGGCTGCACATGGTGAAAAACACCCGAGCCACAGGCAAGCGCGATTGTCGCAGAACGACAAAAAGACCGACGCCGAAAAAGAGAAAACCGAGGAGGGCGGCGTAGAGGTAGGTGGTGCCACCGATCTGCCGCCGGCCGAGCTCCACCTCGACCTCGAAGATGCTGCCCCCCGACCGCACCAAATATGGAACCGATTCGCCGATGCGGTGCTGGTTCAAGAGCTCCTGGGCGTGGGTCTTGGAGTCGAGGAAGGCCCGGTCGATTCCGACGATCACGTCAGCCGGCCGGATTCCGGCACGATCGGCCCCCGAACCCGGGACCACCGCACGCACTATCCGCGCACCCGGAACATCCGCCTCCAGAATGACGCCGTCATACGGACGCGGTAGGAACATGTCCGCAACCGAGAGAGCGGCAACCAGAAACGCGAGGATCCCGGGCGCCAACGCCAACGTCAGACGCCTCCGCGAACGCTGCATCACAACATCATACGCGTCTGGGAGGTATCTTGTTCGCGATGATGTCGCAATTTTGGATTTCGAATTTCGGATTTCGGATTTGACGCTCCGCAGCCTGCATTCTCTACCGGGAAGCCCCAGTCGGCGTGGCGCTGTTGCGGAGGGCGTCGTCGCGAGGGCCGCGAGACGTCGTGAGATGGCGGTCGCTTGCGA
>JAIVTZ010000598.1:0-2891 GCA_049188105.1 Deltaproteobacteria bacterium
TCCACGAGGTCGGCGGGTTCGACACCAGCTTCTTCATGTACTTCGAGGATGTGGATCTGTGTGTCCGTCTCGAGGATGCTGGGTGGCGGCTCGTGCTGGAGCCGAGAGCGGTGGTGACCCACGTCGGCGGTTTTCGCCGGAACATCGCGGTCGACGATCTCTACCGTCCTTCGCAGCTCCGGTACTACCGCGTCCATCGGCCGGCGTGGGAGGCGCGACTTGTGGAGCGCCGCCTCCGCCGACGCTTCGGCGACGCCGACGTCGAGAGGTGGTTGGGAATTGGGGAGAGAAAATGAAGCTGTTGATGATGGCGGTGCTGCTGGTGGCGGGGTCGGTTGTTGCGGCCGCCTTCGGCCGCCGGTTGCTACGCCGACATCGGTGGGTGCGCCGCCTCGAGCGGTCCGAGTCCGGAGTGGAGGCGGCGGTGGTTGAAGGCAGGCTCGCCGCCGCCACCGGCGAAGCGCTGATGCAGCACCTCGAGGGCTTGCGACGGGAATGTTCCCGCGGTGCTGGAGATTGAGTCGTGCGCATTGGCATTGACGCGGGAAGGGTTGCGCATGGTCATGGCGGGGTGGCGAGCTACACCCGCGAGCTGATCCGTGCGTTGGCGGCGCCCGGTGTCGAGCACGAGATCGTGCTCTTCGACCTGGACGGCGGCTCAGCTTTGTCGACGGCCGTCGAGGAAGCCTTCGGCCGCATGCCGCCGCGGGTGAGGATTGCAGCCGATTCGAGGGACGAGCTGATCGCCCTGGATGTCTTCCACGCTCCGGGTTTCGCCATTCCGGCGGTGGGCGGGCCGAGTCTCGTCTTCACCGTCCACGACCTGACCGTGCTCAGTCATCCTGAATGCCACACCCTTGCCAACCGGGTACGGACGCTGGCTTCGGTCGCCGATGCCCTGGCACGCGGCGCGACGATTCTCGCCGTCTCCGAGGCTACGAGGCGCGAGGCCCTGCGCCTGCTCGCCCTGCCGGTGGAGAAGATCGAGGTTTTGCCGCCGATCCTCAACCCCTGCTTTAGTGCCCGCGGTGACGTCCGAGAGGACGAAGCGACCGCTCGCCGGCTCGGAATCGACAATCTCTTCATCTTGGCGGTCGGGAGCCTCGAACCGCGCAAGAATTTCGAACGGCTCCTTGATGCCTGGACGGCGCTCCCCGATCGATTGCAGCGCACCCATCAGCTGGTGGTGGTGGCGACGGACGGTTGGCGGCAGCGGAACATCCTTCGACGTCTCAACCGGTTGGTTCAATCCAAGTCCGTGGTCAGGGTCGGGCACCTGCGCGACGGCGAGCTGGCCGCCCTCTACCGCAGAGCTCGCGCCCTCGTCTTCCCCTCGCTGGCGGAGGGCTTTGGTCTGCCGGTGGCCGAAGCCATGGCCTGCGGCGCACCGGTGGTGACCTCGAGCTCCTCCTCTCTGCCCGAGGTCGCGGGTGACGCCGCGATTCTGGTGGACCCGGAGGATGTCGACGCCATCGCCACTGCGGTAGCCAGAGTGCTCGAGGACGAGGCCCTTCGCCGCGATCTCCGCGAGCGCGGATATGAACGCTCTGGGAGCTTTTCGCGGGATGCCGTGCTGCCCCGTCTGCTCGAGATCTACCAGCGCACCGCGCAACGTTAGAACGTTGTTGCGCGGCGCTGGTACGATGGGCACATGCCTGAGGTACTGCTCGAAGAGCGGCAGGGTCCGATCGTTGTTCTCACGCTCAACGACCCCGAGCGCGCCAACCCTCTGTCTCCGGCCATGATGGAGGGGTTGACCGTCGCCCTCGAAACGACGGCCGCGGACCCCACCCTCCGCGCGGTAATCCTCACCGGCGCCGGCCGCCACTTTTCGGCCGGGGCGGATCTTGCGGCCCTCGAACGAATCGCGACCGGCGGTGACGAAGCGGCGAATCACGCCGACGTCGAGATGTTAAACCGTCTCTTCGAAGTGCTTCTGGGGCATTCGAAACTGACGGTTGCGGCGGTCCACGGCGCTGCCGTGGCCGGCGGTTGTGGTCTCGCGACCGCCTGCGACCTCGTGGTCGCCGAGCCCGGGGCGCGTTTCGCCTACACCGAGGTCAGGATCGGGTTCCTGGCGGCGGTGGTGTCGACCTTTCTCACCCGGCGAGTCCCGGGTCATGTTGCCCGGCGGATGCTCCTCGATCCCGAGATGCTGGAGGGCGAGCGCGCCGTCGAAATCGGTTTGGCGGATGAGCTGGCGCCGGAGGGCGAGGCGCTGCAGACTGCCGTGGCGTTGGCACGGTCGGTGTGCGCCAAGGCGTCCCCGTCCGCACTCGCGGCGACCAAGGCGCTGCTCAACGAGACCGTGGGTCTCGGCTGGCGGGAGGCCCTGGAAACTGCCGCCGTCGCCAACGTTCGCCAACGGATGCACCCCGAGTGCGCACGCGGCATTCGCACCTTCCTCGACACGAAAGCCACCCCAAACTGGCTCGACGACGCTGACGGCGAGTAGCCCACAGGCCTTCCAGATATCGCTGGCTGCAGCAGGGAGCCGGTGAGAAGCGATCCACGAACCGCTGCCGATTCGACCAATGAGAGAGAAACTCAGGAGATACCTGGGAGCGAGTCATGAGGATTCGGCTATGATCGAGCGCCGAAGGCGCGACAGATCCATAGCCTGGGGCGTGAGCCCCAGGAAACCAGAGCCCCATTACCGCCAGCCCTGAAGGGGCGACAGATTGCGGCTGCGGCGTGAGCCGCTGCTGTCACCCTCGGATTGTCTGTCGCCGCTTCGCGGCTGGTTGGTCTTTTTCCGGACCGTGGTCCTGGGGTTACTGACGGCCTTCGGCCGTCGTGACGCACCGTCGCCAGCGCGTGGCTCATGGCTCCTCCTTCGGATGAGGCCTGAGCTCACTGCGCTGCCGCCGGCGGGTTGACGCCCCAGGCTA
>JAIVTZ010000599.1:0-2891 GCA_049188105.1 Deltaproteobacteria bacterium
CAGGCTGTAGTTGGTGCCCCACTCGAGGTTCTCCGACCAGCTGAAGCCGCCGCTGAGGTTCTGCGAGGTGATGATGTCACCACCCGATATCTGACTGGTCGTCGGCGAGGTGCCGCGCTGGAAACTCTGTGGAATGGTGAACGACAGGTTGGTCTCGAACGGCGCCCGCGCCGAGTTGATGCCCTGAAACGAGTTCTGCGGGTTGTAGCGCGCCACCTGCACGCTGAGGTTGTTGCGCAGCGCCAACTCGACGGCGTCCAGCAGCGACAGCTCGTAGGGTTGTCGCTGGCCGGGGGCGTCCTGCGGGGTGTCGGCGTTGTACACCAGGTCCTTGATCACCTCGCTGTCGCGCGACGCGGCCTCGCGTAGGTCAGGACCCTGTGCTTGCTGCCGTTGCCGGCCGACGGTCAAGGCGGCGTTGACGATGGCGCTGGTGGGCACGATCGAGACGCCGGCTGCGGCCGGCCGGCCGCTCGGTGCGGCGGTGAGCGCCGCCGGCGTGGCGGTGGCGGCAAGTACGAGGGTCACGGCGAGCGCCAGGGGCGCCGCCTTACGCGGGAGCAACGGCAGGTGTATGCGATGAAGCATCGGTTCGCAACCTCCTCGGGAGCGAGGGTCGGGAGCTACGTCCGCCAGACAAAAGACGGGCAATCCAAGAAATCGTAATCCCTTCGCGATTCATGCACACGAAGGCTTCTAGCTTCTAACGGGGAGAGTTCCAGCGAGTTTCGTACTCATTCGTACCGCAAAGCCTCCACCGGGTCGAGCCCGTGCTCGATCGCCAACCTCAGGAGGTGGTCGATGTGGCCCTCGTCGAGGAGGTCGTGGGGATGGCGGTCGTCGGTGCAGAGCGCGCACCGCGCCAGGGTTGCCGGAGAGACCGCGGGCAGCAAGTCGACGAGATTCTTGGCCCCGGTGCCGTGGCGGAGAAAGACCCGCATCCCGCGGCGCAGCTTTTCCATCGCCTCGTCGGCGGTCAGACACTCGTGGTCCGAGCCGACCCCGCAGGCGATGTATGCGTCGAGCCACCGGCCGCCGAGCCCCGGTCCGTGACCGTCCACCGGCCGCCCGGCGAATGTGTCGAGCTTGGCGTGGACCTCGGGATCGCCGAGCACCGCCCCCGGAACGTTCATCACCTCGGCCAACCCCAGCACCCGCGGCCGGTCGGCCAGGGTCGCGAGATCTGACGCCGTCAGACGGGCGCCGGAGGTCGCAAGGTCGGTGGCCGGCACGCACGACGGCGCCATGACGAGTACGTCGAGCGGGAGGTTGGCGGAGGCGTCGAGCATCCAAAACACACCGTCGAGTCCCGCGACGTTGGCGATCTCGTGCGGGTCGCACACCACCGTCGTGGTCCCACGCGGGACGACCGCGCGCGCAAACTCGGACGGGACCACCATGCTGCTCTCGAGGTGGACGTGGGCGTCAATCAACCCCGGCAGCAACAGTCGACCGCCGAGGTCGACCCGCTCCCGCGCCTCGCGGGCCTCACCTACGGCGGCAATGATGCCGTCCACCACCGCCACCGATTGTTCGAGAATCTCATGGGTGAAGACGTTGACCACCCGGCCGCCGTCCAGGGCCAGATCCGCCGGGGCGTCGCCCCGCGCCACTGCCAGCACTCGCATTCGATCCATGCCGAATAGCCTACACCGTCCGGTCGGCGCGGTCCTCTGATCGTAAACGCCGCTGGGCACGGCACCTCGCTGGCCTCGCGACGGAGGCTGGTGAGAAACGCGGTCGCGCCTAATTCTCGGACAGGCTCCTAAGCCGCGTTCGGGTCCCAGCCGCCGCCCAGGGCGCGGTAGAGGCGGACCAGGTTGCCGATGACGAAGCCCTCGGCCACGGCGAGCTCGTCCTCTCGAAGCAGAAGCGTCCTCTGCGTATCGAGGACATTCTGGAAGTCGGTGATCCCGGCGGTGTACTGGGTCAGGACGAGATCCAGCGATCGTTGGGTCGCATCGACCGACTGGGTCAACCGTTCCCGCCGTTCGACCTCCTTGGCATAGGCCACCATGGCGTTCTCAGCCTCCTCGAGGGCCAGGAGCACCGTCTGCTCGTAGCTTGCGAGGAGCTGGTTGGTTCGCGACTCCTCGACCCGGATCTGCGACCGGATGCTGCCACCCGCAAAGATGTTCCAGCGGACCGGCAGACCGAGATTCCAGGTCAGGCTGTCACCGCTGAGCAGATCACCTCCGGAGATCGCCTCGACACCAAAGAAGCCCGACAACCCAAAGGTCGGGTAGAGATCGGCCGTGGCGACCCCGATCCGCGCCGTCTGCGCAGCGAGCAGGCGTTCGGCCTGACGAACATCGGGGCGCTGCCGCAGCAGCTCGACCGGCAGACCGGTGGTCACCTCGTCCGGCTCGTGCGGGATCGAAGCCTCGGCGGCGAGCTCCTCGTGCAGGGCCCCGGGCGGTTCTCCGAGCAGCACCGCCAGGCGGTTGAGCGCCTGATTGAGATCGCGCTCGATGACCGGAATCAGCGAGTAGGTATTGGCGAGGTTGGACTCGGCCTGGGCCACGTCGAGGGCCGACACCAGCCCGGCCGCAAACCGGTCCTTGGTGAGCTGGAGAGTGTTCTCCTGCGCCTCGACGTTCTGGTGTGAGATCCGCAGCCGCTCCTGCGCGGTGCGCACGGTGACGTAGGCGAGGGCGGTCTCGGCGTAGAGCGACACCAGGACGTCGCGGTAGGCCTCAATAGATGCCTCTGCCGTGGCGTCGGCAGCCTCGACCTGGCGCCGGATACGACCGAAGACGTCGATCTCCCAGACCGCGCCGAGCCCGAGACTGAAGAGGTTGCCGGCATCAAAACCCCCTGGGGGCGCAAAGTCGCCAGCCAAACCATTGTCACTCGGTTGGGCGCGCGAGGCATCACCGGAAAAACCGACC
>JAIVTZ010000600.1:0-2891 GCA_049188105.1 Deltaproteobacteria bacterium
GGGTTCGCCGCTGCACAGCGGGTCCTCGAAGACCTGCTCGGAACCGGCATCACGGCCAACGAGCTTGGCGCCATCGACGGCTGCGACGCGATTCTGATTGCCGGCGGTGACCCCACCGTCATCAACCCGATCCTCGGCCTTGCCGTGAGACAGGCGGGACGAGGGGGGGCACGGATCGGTGTCCTCGGGCGCGCACCGGGGCTCGACCGGTTCAGCCATGTCGCGGTGGTGGCAGAGTTCGCGGAAGAGCCCGCCGTACTCGAGGCGCTGCTGGCAGGAGTCGCGGCTGAGAGGGCATTCTCCGACAAGGGCGTGGAACAAGCGATGGACGGACTCTTGGAGAGCCTCCAGGCCTCGGACACGGGGTACGAAGGGCTTGCCGAGCTGACCGAGCTGTTGCTCGCCGCCACCTCTCCGGCCATCGTGATCGGTCCGGAGCTGGTTCAGCGCTCCGATGGTCACCGCGCGCTTCTCGCGGTTGCCGGCCTCGCAAATAGCCTGCAGGCACGCCTCTACCTCCAGTCGGAGGGGGCCAACGAGCAGGGGTTGATCGACGTGGGATGCGTACCCGACCGACTTCCGGGGGGGATCCCGATATCGGAGGCTACGCACAGGGGGTCTTTCGAGGAGCGATGGGGTGGATCGATTCCGGAGGCGCCCGGTCTGTCGCTGATGGAGATCGTGGAGGCGGCGGGAACGAAAATCAGGGCGCTCTATGTCATGGGTGAGAACCCGGTCTTCAAGCTGCCGAAGAGCTCGTCGGTCAGTGACGCGTTCGAGTCTATCGAGCTGCTCGTCGTGCAGGACATCTTTTTGAACGAAACCGGGCGTGTGGCCGATGTCGTCCTTCCGGCTCAGGCGTGGTCGGAGCGCGACGGCACATACACCAACTTCGAGGGCCGCGTGCAGCGGACCCGGAAGGCCGTCGCGCCGCGGTCCGGCAGGGCCGACTGGAAGATCGTGTGCGATGTGGCAACGGCCATGGGACACCCGATGGAGTATGCGGACGCCGCAGACATCATGGACGAGCTGGCGCGGCTGTCACCTCTTCACGAGGGTCTGTCATACGCGAATCTGGACGGGCGCGGCCACCTTGTCCGTCGAAAAACTGAACCGAGAGGGATGGAGTTCTCGACCGTTCCGCCGGTTCGGGCGGAGCGAATGTGGGAAGGCAACGGTGCCTACCTGGGCGTCGAGAAGGTACTCTTCCACTCAGGAACGACCTCCAGACACGCGCCGGCACTGCTGCAGATCTGCCCCCAGGCGACCGCGAAGTTGGGCCTCGACCTCGCTTCCGAGCTCGGGATCGAGGAGGGAGATCGGGTTCGACTTTCGACCGCGCAGGGGAGCGTCACGGTGCCGGTCGAGATCGATCCCTCGATCCGTGACCACGGGGTGCTGCTGAGCAACCACTTCGAGGGCAAGGGAGTTCTGAGTCTTCTCGACTACACCCTGGACCCGGTGACCAAGGCGCCGGGGCTCGAGGGGTGCGAGGTCTCTGTCGAGAAGGAGGAGGTGGCCGAGGAATGAACCTGGTCGAGGCCGGAACCGTCGTGGGGATCGTGGTGGCGATCATCTCGCTGACCATGCTTCACGTTGCCTATGCGGTGTACTTCGAGCGCAAGGTGGTGGCGCACATGCAGGGCAGGCTCGGTCCCATGAGGGTCGGCCCGCATGGCCTCCTGCAGCCGATCGCCGACGGCGTCAAGCTTTTCTTCAAGGAGGACTTGATACCTTCGACGGCCGACAAATCGATCTTCTTCATCGCGCCGGTCATCAGCGCCTTCGCCGCTCTCGCCTCACTCGCCGTGGTGCCGTTCACGGACAGCTTCGCGATCGCGCACATCAACATCGGCCTGTTGTACATCCTGGCCTTGTCCTCACTCGGCGCGTACGGTGTGATCCTCGGCGGCTGGTCATCCAACTCCAAGTACTCGTTTCTCGGCTCGCTGAGGTCGGCTGCCCAGGTGATCAGCTACGAGATCGCGATGGGTCTAAGCCTCATCGGCGTGATCCTGCTCGCCGGAAGCACCGATCTGGCCACTATCGTCCGGGCCCAGTCGGATTACCCGTTCCTGGTGCCGCAGTTCCTCGGCTTCTTCGTGTTCCTGATGGCCACGATCGCCGAGACCAACCGGCTGCCGTTCGATCTCCCCGAGGCCGAGACCGAGCTCGTGGCGGGGTATTTAACCGAGTACACCGGGATGCGGTTCTCGCTCTTCTTCGTCGCCGAGTACGCAGGAATGTTCGTCATGTCGGCTCTGGCCACAGTCTGTTTCCTGGGCGGATGGCACGGACCCGATTTTTGGATCTTCGCAATGGTGCCGCCGGTCGTCTGGTTCATGCTCAAGGTATACGGACTGATCTTCTTCTACTTCTGGATCCGGGCCACCCTGCCCCGCTACCGCTACGACCAGCTGATGGCTCTCGGCTGGAAGGTGTTCATCCCGTTGGCGTTGCTGAACGTCGTGGTGACCGCCCTGGTGAGGGTGCTGTGACTCTAGCCTGCATATCTCACTCGCGCTACGGAAAACCACGAGAGGGAGGGGATAAACCCCTCCCCTACGATGGGTTTTGGGATTTCGGCGGGGATGGCGGCCTCCTCGGGGGAGGGGATAAACCCCTCCCCTACAAAGACAACCGTAGGGGCGGGGTTTACCCCCGCCCGTCCAACTCCGCAACCGTCGCAGCCGAAGGAAGTTCGGCGTGCATATGAACGACCCTGATTCTGGGACCGGCCGGCAGAAACGTCGGGGCGAACCCACAGCGCTCGCCAGGCTTCTGAAGATGGTGTCGTTTGGCGAAATCCTCCGCGGCATGGCGCTCACCATGAAGCACCTCTTCACACCGCCGGTTACCCGACAATACCCGTCCGAGAAAAGGGAGCCCTT
>JAIVTZ010000601.1:0-2889 GCA_049188105.1 Deltaproteobacteria bacterium
ACGAGGATCTCGACGGGATGCAGGCGCTGCTCGATCTGCTGCCCGAGGGGGAGTACAACTTCCTTGCCCGGACGACTGACCTCAACTGGGCCAGGGGCACTGCAGAGCTGACCCACGATATTCCGGCCGAACCGGAGATCATCACACCCGCACCGCCCGAGGACGAGGACGAGTGCACCACCGGCGTTTTTGTGGACTCCGTCTTCATCGAGTGGGCCCCCGTCGAGACCGATATTTGGGGTGGACCCGACATTGAAATCGAAGGCTATCAGGTGATCGTCGAGGCCGAGGACGAGGACGGCCCCGACCGCCATTTCAGCGTCACCGTCCCGGCGGACACGACGATGGTGACCGTGCCTGAGGAGGTTCTCGCCGCGGGAATGGAGTTCAAGTTCGAGATCCTGGCGATCGAGGAGAGCGGAAACCAGACCATCACCGAGAGTTGCTTCGAGACGGAAGAAGAGTAGGCAACCTGGCCCGGTCTGGGGCTCCCGTCCCGCCTCGCGACACCGCGATGCGTGGGACAGCGGGAGCCCCGACATTTCTCTACCGCGGCACCGGGATAAGCCCGCGGTCGAAACGGCCTCGAATTACTCCACTGGATGGGTGTCATAATTGATACCATCACACTGTGAGGAGGTTTTGTTGAATTGGATGCACCTATAATGTCACTGCGGCACCTGCATCAAGATCTTGTGCACGGCGTCGTACTTGAGATTTCGAAAGGGAGGCGGACGATGTTTGGATTCGCTCGTGGTGGAATCTTGCTCGGTGTGATCGCTGCCATCGCACTGCCGGCCGGTGCGCAACAAGGGATGGCCTTCGTCGATGTCGAATACCTGATGCTCAACTCGTCTCGCGGCCAAGAGATCCAGGCGAACCTGAAAACGGAGTTTGCAGCTCAGGCTGCCGAAATGCGAAACAGGGAGGAAGCGCTCAGCGCGCTTGGCTCCCGGATCACGAGTCAGAGGGCAACGTTGTCGGAGGAAGCTCTGGAGAAGCTCCAGCGCGAGTACCAGGACTCGCAGGTCCGGCTCCAACGACTCACCCAGGACGTCGACCGCGATGTCAAAAAGTGGCAGACCCAGCGCTTCAGCGTCCTGGAAAAAGACATCATAGAGCTGGTCGAGGAGATCCGCAAAGAAAAAGGCCTCGGGTTGGTGTTCGCCAGGCAGAACTCAGGCATCGTTGCCTCCGACCCAACCCTGGACCTCACGAACGAGGTCATGCAGCGCCTGAATACAGCACCCTGATAAGCGACTCTCGTCGGCGATCCGCACCGAAATCGCGCGCTCATAGGAGATAGCATGCGGTCACTCACCATCGTCTGTCTCGTCGTCATCTTCGGAGCGGGTTGCGGATCACCTGAGCCGGATCCGGCCGGCACCGAGGCCGAGCTCGTTCTCCCGGCGGAGTGGGACCAGGCCGCACAGTCCATCGTCGCCGACAATATCCTGGCGGACGTGACCCGTCTCGCGAGCGACGAGTTTGAGGGACGGCTTCCCGGTAGCAACGGCGATCGCCTCGCTCGGGAGTACCTCGTCCAACGGCTCGCGGAGATGGGCTACGAACCGGCGTTCGGAGAAGACGGATGGCAGCAGCCGGTCGAGATCGTCGGCCTGACCTCCAGGATGCCGGATGAGTGGACCTTCAAGGGTCCTGACGGCAGCGAGGTCTCCTTCCGCTTTGCCGAGGAGTACATGGGAGCTTCCGGGCTCCAGGAACCCGAGGTCTCGTTCGAGGACGCCGAGGTGGTCTTTGTCGGCTACGGTATCGAAGCGCCCGAGGAGCAGTGGGACGACTTCAAGGGCGCCGATCTGCGCGGCAAGGTCCTGCTCATGCTCAACGACGATCCGCACTGGGAAGAAGGGCTCTTCGCCGGTGAGCGCAAGCTCTACTACGGCCGGTGGACCTACAAGTACGAGAGCGCCGCGCGCCAGGGGGCGGCCGCCGCCATCATCATCCACACCACGCCGTCGGCGGGCTACGGGTGGCAGGTCGTGCGCTCGTCCTGGATCGGCGAGCAGTTCGAGCTCGCGGCCGGTGACGAACCGCGGACCGGGCTCAACGCCTGGCTCACCGAGGACGCAGCACGGCGGCTGGTGGCGCTCTCCGGCCACGACCTCGACGGGCTCGTCCAGGCGGCCCGGTCGAGAGAGTTCCAACCGGTCCCGCTGGGCATCACGACCTCGCTCGAGTTTGCCGTCGACGTCCGCGCGACCGAGACCGCGAACGTCGGCGGCATCCTCCGCGGATCCGATCCCAAGCTCGCCGACGAGGTGGTAATCTTCTCGGCTCACCACGATCATTTCGGGATCGGCGAGCCGGACTCAACCGGCGATGTCATCTACAACGGCGCCCTCGACAACGGCGTCGCCATGGCGCAGGCGCTTGCGGTGGCCGGCGCCTTCACCAAGCTCCCCGAGCCGCCTCGACGGAGCGTGATGCTTCTCTTCCCGGCCGCCGAAGAGCAGGGGATCCTGGGCTCGGCCTTCTTCGCCCAGAGCGGCGCGATCCACCCCGGCCTGATCGCTGCGAACATCAACTTCGAGCTCGGCAACGTGTGGGGCAAGACCCGGGATGTGATCGTCTACGGCCTCGGCAAGAACGAGCTCGACGACTGGCTCGCGGCGGCGGCACGCTCACAAGACCGGGTGGTCACCGGCGAGAAGGACGTTCGCGCCGGCTGGTTCTACCGCTCGGATCAGATCAGCTTCGCCCGCATCGGCGTGCCCGCCATCTGGTTCAAATCGGGCATCGACTTTATCGGCCGGCCGCCAGGCTGGGGCGAGGAGCGCTACGCCGAGTGGATCGAGAACGACTACCATCAGCCAAGCGACGAGGTGCGCGAAAGCTGGGTGCTCGACGGGTTGGTCGAGGACGCGCAGC
>JAIVTZ010000602.1:0-2886 GCA_049188105.1 Deltaproteobacteria bacterium
GGAGCTTGGCCAGGACTGCCTGGAGTGCTATCTGGCGGAGCCGGAGCGCTATCGGACCATCTACACCCGGAAGGGTAACGATACAATCCCCGGGGAGGGCTTATGAGCCAGGAGAAGAGCGCCATCAAGAAGATCCGCGCCACTGGTGCGATGCGCGAGCTCATGGCCGAGTACTTCGCAGAGCTCGACGAGGCTGCGAGGACGGGCTCCGAGAAGATCGCGTGGTGCACCAGCGTCGGGCCGGCCGAGCTGCTGCGCTCCTTCGGTTTTCTGGTGTACTTCCCGGAGAATCACGGCGCGCTGCTCGGCGCCACGCGGATGGCGGCCGATCTGATCCCGGCGGCCACCGCGGCCGGCTACTCGCCGGAGATCTGCTCCTACCTGACGAGCGACGTCGGGTCGTACCTGAGCAAGACCACCCCGCTGACCCGCGCCTTCGGCATGGAGTCGGTGCCGAAGGCGGACGTCCTGGTCTACAACACCAATCAGTGTCGCGATGTCCAGGACTGGCTCGGATTCTACGAGCGCGAGTGGGGGGTGCCGATGCTCGGGATCCAAACACCGCGCTCCGTCGGCGACCTCTCAGACGCCATCGTCGACGGGCTCATCCAGCAGCACAAGGCCCTGATCCCACACCTCGAGGAGATCTCCGGCCGAAAGTTCGACATCGACCGGTTGCGCGAGGTCATGGCCTCGTCCCATCGCTGCACCCAGCTGTGGCACAAGGTCCTCCGGTTGGCCGAGCACCGGCCCTCGCCGATCACCTTCTTTGACGGCACGATCCACATGGGCCCCGCGGTGGTGCTGCGCGGCGAAGAGCGCGCCGAGCGCTACTACGAGGTCCTGGTGGCCGAGCTCGAGGAGAGGATCGCCGACGGGGTCGGCGCGGTCGACGACGAGAGGCTCCGCTTCTACTGGGAGGGCATGCCGGTGTGGGGCAAGCTCCGCGACAACGCGGAGCAGTTCGCCGGCCACCGGGCGTGCGTGGTGGCCTCCACCTACTGCAACAGCTGGATCTTCGACGCCCTCGAGTGCGCGGACCCCTTCGAGGGCATGGCCCGCGCCTACACCGAGATCTTCATCGTCCGCTCGGAGGATTTCAAGCAGCAGTACATGGAGTCGATGGTGCGCGACTACGCCATCGACGGGATCATCTTCCACGACGCCAAGACCTGCCCCAACAACTCGAACAACCGCTACGGCCTGCCGCTGCGGCTCCGCGAGCAGATCGGAACCCCGTTCGTGGTCATCGACGGTGACCTCAACGATCTCCGCCTGTACTCGGAAGAGCAGGCGCGGACCCAGTTCGAGGCGTTGGTGGAGCAGCTTCAGGAGCAACCCATATAGTGGAAGGTCTTTCCGGTGATCCGCTCTACTGTGGCGTCGACGTGGGTGCGTCCTCCACCAAGCTGGTCCTTCTGGACCAGAATCGCGAGGTCCGCGGCCGCTCCATTCGGCGCTCGGGCGTGGACTACGCGGCGACCGCACGCGCCTGTCTCGACGAGGCCGTCGAGGCGGCGGGGGCCGAGGCGGGCCAGGTCCGCCGCACGGTGTCCACCGGCTACGGGCGCCGCAACGTGGACTTCGCCGACGACGCCCGCACCGAGATCTCCTGCCACGGGGTCGGGTGCTACCACCACTTTCCCTCCGCCATCACCATCGTCGACATCGGTTGTCAGGACAACAAGATCATCCGCCTCGACGAGAGCGGGCGCCGGGTCGATTTCAAGATGAACCGCAAGTGCGCGGCCGGCACCGGCGCCTTTCTCGAGGAGATCGCGCTCCGGCTCGATGTCGAACCGGAAGAGCTCGAGCGGCTGGCAAGCAGCACCAACGAGGCGGTTCGGCTGAACAGCTTCTGCACCGTCTTCGCCTCGACCGAGATCCTCTCCCACCTCCGCCGCGGTGAGCCCCTCGCCGATCTCATCCGGGGCGCGTTCGCTTCGGTCGTCAACCGGGTGGCGGAGATGGACCGGCTCGATGGAATGGTGGTACTCACCGGCGGCGTCGTCGCCCACAACCCGACCACCGCCGAGATCTTTGCGGACAAGGTGGGCGGGGAGGTGAAGGTACCCCCCCACCCCCAGTTCACGGGCGCTCTCGGCGCGGCCCTGACCGCGCTGGCACAGGAGGAGAAAAATGCTTGACGGTCTCTTCAAACCGCGGGGGATCGCGGTCGTCGGCGCATCGGCCAACCCCTACTCCATCGGTCACATCGTCATCAAAAACCTGTCGGCCTACGGCTACAAGGGTCCGATCTTCCCGATCAACCCGAAGGGCGGCCACATCCGCTCGTTCAAGGCCTTCAAGTCGGTGCTCGACGTGCCGGACGTGATCGACCTGGTCAACATCTCGGTCAAGCACAGCCTGGTGCCGGCGGTCCTCGAGGAGTGCGGCAAGAAGGGCGTCAAGTTCGCCATCGTCCACACCGCCGGCTTCAAGGAGGTCGGCGAGGAGGGCATCCAGCGGGAGCGCGAGATGGTGGAGCTGGCGCACAGCTACGGCATGCGTCTCTTCGGGCCGAACTCCCAGGGGATCCAGAACGCCGACCCCGAGATCTCGGTCTACGCCAACTTCACCTTCGTGCCGATGAAGCCGGGCAACATCTCGATCATCGCCCAGGGCGGGGGCATGGGCGAGATGCTCAAGCTGCACCTCCACAACGTCGGCCTTGGCCACCGCATGTACTGCTCGTACGGCAACGAGTGCGACCTCACGATGCCCGAGATCCTCGACTACTACGGATCCGACGAGGGCACCCGGGTGATCATGATGCAGACCGAAAGCTTCAAGGACCCCGCCGCCTTCCTCGAGGTGGCGTCGCGGATCACGCCGAAGATCCCGGTTCTGGCGATCAAGGCCGGGCGCACCCGCGAAGGATCGGTG
>JAIVTZ010000603.1:0-2885 GCA_049188105.1 Deltaproteobacteria bacterium
TCGACGGGATCTACTACGTGCCGTCGAGCTTCCACGTGGCGATACAGAGCCGACGGCAGGTGCGCTTCCTCGAGCCGGAGGACGAGGCCATGATCCAAGCCCTCGAGGAGCTGTTTTCCGGTCTGACGCTGGCCGAGGCGAGCAATCTGATCGCCGACCGCCGGGTGGTTGACGCCGCAACCTCCAAGGTCCTCGAATGGCAGGGCTATCCCATGGTGCTGCCGGTTTCAGAGGTCCTCCGCGAGCGGGTCACCGGCGGGGAGTACGAGGCGCGGGTCGCGGAGACCCGGGCGCGGCTCGATCTCGTTATCTCCGATCCCGTGGGATAATTCTCAGGGGAGTATCTTTGGCGCAACGTGAATTCAGGTACGCGCTGGTGGTCGGGGCCTCGTCGGGGATCGGCGAGGCGCTGGCCCGTCGATTGGCCGCGGCGGGCGCACGGGTCGCCCTCGTTGGCCGCCGCGAGCCCGAGCTGCGACGGGTGATGGACGAGATCAATGCGGCCGACGGCGACGACCGGGCAGTCGCCATCACCCACGATGTGCGTGCCACCGGCGAGATCCCCGAGCTCGTTCAGGAGATCGCGCGGGTCCTCGGCGGGCTCGACCTGATGATCTACGCGGCCGGGGTGATGCCTGCCGTCGCCGAGGACGAGTACGACACCGCCAAGGACCGGGAGATGATCGACATCAACCTCATGGGTGCGGTGGCATGGCTCAACCCGGTGGCCGAGCGGATGGCCCGCCTCGGCCGCGGCACCATCGTCGGCATCGGTTCGGTGGCCGGCGACCGCGGGCGTTCCGGGAACCCCGTCTACTGCACCTCGAAGGCCGCGCTCCACGCCTTTCTCGAGGCGCTGCGCAACCGGCTCGCCCGCGCGGGCGTGAAGGTGGTGACCATCAAGCCCGGTTTCGTGGATACCGCCATGACCCGCGGCAAGGACGGCCTCTTCTGGGTGATCTCGGCCGACCGAGCGGCGGAGATCATCCTCGACAAGGCCCGGCGCGGGGCCGTGACGGCGTATGTGCCGGCCCGCTGGCGGATGGTTATGGCCGTCATCCGTTCAATCCCGTCGTTTATCTTCTCCAGGTTGGGAATCTGAGGATGTTGCCCGCCGACTGTCTGGAGTGGGTCGAGGGTTGGGGCATGGCCACGGGCGGCGCGGGCTACGTGTTCCGACCACGTGATGCCGGCGGAGTGGCTGAGGCTCTCGAGACCGCGAGGTCCGCGGGTGTCCCGCTCGCCCTGCGCGGTGCCGGGTGCTCCTATGGCGACGCGCCCCTGCGCTCCGAGTCGGTAGTCCTCGATCTCTCGGGGCTCGACCGGGTGCTGGTGTGGGATCCGGAGACCGGGATCGCCGATGTCGAACCGGGGGTAAGCCTGGGTGCACTGTGGCGTTTGGCCATCGCCGACGGGTGGTGGCCGCCGGTGGTGACCGGAACCATGGAGCCGACCATCGGCGGCATGCTGGCGATGAACGTCCACGGCAAGAACAATTGGCGGCAGGGCACGATCGGCGATCATTGCCTGGAGCTCGACGTCGTCCTGGCCGACGGTGAGTCCCGGAGCATCTCGAAAGAGAACGACCCGGACCTCTTTCACGGTGTCGTCGGCTCCTTCGGCCAGCTCGGCATCATCACACGTGCCAGGCTGCGGATGAAGAAAGTCCACTCGGGTCTGCTCGAGGTCAGGGCTGTGGCGGCGCCGGATCTCGAGAGCATGCTCCTCCTGGCCGACGAGGCAAAGGAAAAGTGGGAGTACGTGGTCGGTTGGATCGACGCCTTCGCGACGGGGAAAAACCTCGGTCGCGGATTGCTCCATTTCGCCCGCCACCTCGAGGAGGGGGAGGATCCCGACCCGGCCGCCAGCCTCGATGCCGGCGCCCAGGATCTGCCGGGGCGGGTCTTCGGCGTCGTCCCCAAGGGACAGATGTGGCGCGTCATCAAGCCGTTTACCAACCGATTGGGAATGCGCCTGATCAACTCCGGCAAGTACCTTGCCGGCAGCACCCTCGGCGATGACAAGGTCTTCAGACAGTCCCTGGCCGAGTTCTCCTTCTTGCTCGACTACGTGCCGAACTGGAAGAAGATTTACCTCCCGGGCGGGCTCATCCAGCATCAGAGCTTCGTGCCCGTGGCGTCGGCAGAAGAGGTATTTCGCAACCAGCTCGAGATCTGCCACGAGTGCCGAATGCCGTCGTTCCTGGCAGTACTGAAACGCCATCGACCGGACCCGTTTCTGATGGGCCACGGGGTCGACGGCTTCTCACTCGCCCTCGATTTTCCGGTCCTGCGCGGACGGCGGCAGGATCTGTTGGCGATGGTGCGCGAGCTCGCCGGACCGGTTGTGGCGGCGGGTGGTCGATTCTATCCGGCCAAGGATTCGGCTCTAACCGCCGACCTCTACCGAGCGACCTTCGCCGACGGTCAGCTCGATCGATTCGCCAAGCTCAAAGCGCAGCTCGATCCCAACCACACGCTGCGCACCGCCCTCGCCGACCGGCTGCTGTATGGGTAGCGGCCGAGGAGGATTTTTTTGAACCGCAAAGACGCGAAGAGCGCAAAGATAAATAAGATTGATATCGAGGATGTCGCCCACATCATCGTAGATTCGGCGATTAAGGTACATCGAGCCCTGGGCCCGGGACTGCTCGAATCCGCATACCAGGCGTGTCTGGCATACGAGCTTCGCTCGGCTGGCCTCAAAGTGAAGTGTGAGGTGCCGCTTCCAGTTCAGTATGGAAAGATCCGCGTTGACGCTGGATACCGAATCGACCTCCCAGGCCATCATCATCGAGATCAAGTCGGTCCACGACGTCGCTCCGATCCACCAGGCCCAGCTGTTGACCTACCTAAGGCTGTCGGGCCTGCACCTCGGTCTGCTGC
>JAIVTZ010000604.1:0-2839 GCA_049188105.1 Deltaproteobacteria bacterium
GAGCCCGTTGAGAAGACCCTGACAAACGTTCATGAGCTCACCGAGCCGGTCGAGATCGAATTTCTTGATGGCCTCGAGGGCCTGGCCGGTGACGGCATCGATGCCCTTGAACATGGTGTCGTAGACATCGCGATTTCGCCGACGACCGTCTCGGACTCTGGCCACCATCTTGGCCGTCAGGCTCTCGATGCCGGTCAAACCGATGACGAAGGTGAGCGGTTCCGGGAACCGTAGCGAGTGAATTTCGGGTGGATCACCCTTGCGGTAGACGAGAGGCTGGCCAAAGGTGGCGACGGTGTTGTCGATGCCCGAAGGCGTGCCGTGGGCGACGCACTCGCACTGGAAGGCGAGGGCGTTGACCTCGTCATCGGACAGCTCGAGCCCGAAATGGCGGTCCAGAGCACGGATGATGGCGACCGCCACTGCGGCCGATCCGCCGAGGCCCATGGCGCGTGGGATCTCCGAGTAGACCTCGATCCTCATTGAACGGTCGGCCAGACCGAGCTCGCGCAGCATCAGTGCTGCCGGCACCTCGAAGGACATCTGCCTGGCCGGGTCCGAGCGCAGCCTCTGCTCCACCCCCCAACGCGGGATCACCAGCCACACGCCGTCGTCTTCGTCAACGATCCGGGCCCGCACCGCGAGCGGCACCGGGGCGGCGATGGCGCGGCTGCCATAGACCACCGCGTGCTCGCCGAAGAGGATGATCTTGCCGTGACCGGCCGCCATTTCGGCGCGCTCATCGCGGGTGATCAAATGGCCCATCTCGGTCTTGACCTGGGAGATGATCTCCTCGGCCTTCCAGATCTTGATCTCGCCCGACTCCACCAGCTTTTCGACCACCGAATCGAAGATCTCCGGGGTCGCGCCGGCGGCGGTGGCGACGCTGCGGGCATGCAGGGTCATGTGGCCGCGCTGGATGCCGTCGGTGACGAGGGCGCGAAGCGCGGAGAAGTTCTGTGCCAGACCGACCGCCGCCATCACTTCCGCAAGCTCGCGCGAGGACTCCACCTTCGACAAACGTAGGTTCATGGCCACCGACGGATTCGACTGTAGCGGTCCGCCGACGATGCCGACCCGGATCGGGAGCTCGATCTCGCCGGCCAGCGAGCCGTCCTCGGCTTTGGTCCAGCGGGACAGTGAGGTGTAATGGGTGCCGCGTGCCGCGTAGGCATGGGCGCCCGCCTCCACCGCCCGCCAGTCGTTGCCGGTGGCCAGCGCCACCGCGTCGACGCCGTTCATGATGCCCTTGTTGTGGGTCGCCGCGCGGTAGGCATCGACGGCAGCGAACTGGCTGGCGATGACGATTCCGTCGCGCACCTGCTCGCCGTCGTAGCCGTTGTTCCCCAAGTTCTCGATCGGAATCTTCACCGAAGCGCGCACCAGCGACCGATCGGCCAGATTCGACAGGATCCGCAGAAAGACCTTTCCTCCGGTAACACTTTCGATGAACGAGGCCACCCCCTCGCACATCGTGTTGACGAGATTGGCTCCCATTGCGTCGCGGGTATCCACCAGCAGGTGGACCACCAGCATCTCCACCGTGTCGTTTGTGGCCGGGTGAAGGATGACCTCGAGGTCGACCGCGCCGCCACCCCGCGCCACCATCCGCGGATGGAGGCTGTTGGCGAGGTTGAGGACCTCATCCTTGCGCCGCTCGAGGATCTGTCGTGCCTTGCTCGTTTTGGGCACGTCGACGAGCTGGATCTGACCGATGAGGATCGGCTCGCTGCTCGAGGTGGTGAAGCCACCCGCAGAACGCGCGGTCTTGGCGGCAAAGCTGAGCGCGGCGACGATCGAAGGCTCCTCCACGGCCAGGGGCACCACGTAGTCCTTGTCGTTGATGAGGAAGTTGAGGCCGAGACCGATGGGGAGGCCCATGACACCGATGACGTTCTCGATCATCGTGTCGGCGCTGCTGAGGTCGAGGATGGTCTCGCCGTTGACCAGGGCCTTGTAATCCTGTGACGACAGCAAACCGCGATCGCGAACGGTGCGAACCCGCTCTTGCACCGACAGCTTGTGGAACGATGGGATACAGGAATTGCTCAATGTGTGTTGGGTTCCTTTCCTGCGAGGGTCGAAGAACCGTTTCCGTTTTCCAGCGGGAGACCCCGGGCGGCCGCGTTGAAGAGGGTGGTGAGTCCGAAGTTACTTCGGATGACAGCGTTGGATAGCGCCACGATCGCGGCGACCCTTCGGCGCGAAACCTTCACCTGTGCTCCCGAGGTGAACAACGGATCGGCCGAAATCTTGCGCAGGGTGGAGACGGCCAGCAGCGCTGCCCATATCAGAAAACGCCGGATCCCTACCTCGTCTCTGGGAATCGTCAGCGTGTACTGCAACGCCTCGCGTAGATGGCCGTGGGTAATCCCCACCAGATGCCGCATGGAGCTGGCAAAGGCGGGGCCGTTGCCATGGTGGTGTGACTGGAGCTCGTCGAGGTCGTAGCCGTACCGTTTGAAGATCTCGCGCGGCAGCCAGCAGACGCCGTCCTCGTAATCGTCCCAAATGTCCTTGAGGATATTGGTCATCTGCAGACCGAGGCCGAAGTTCACTGCCCGAGCCTCCAGATCGTCGCGCCTGGCGTCGATCCGGGGTGAGTGGTTGCAAAAGAGTTCGGTCAGCATCTCGCCGACCACCCCGGCAACGAAATAGCAGTAGCGCTCGTACTCGGCCACGTTCTCGAGCCCTGAACGGCTCCTGCTGCGCTCGAATTGGCCCATGCCGCGGCTCATGGTGGTGAGGCACCGCAGGATGGCCCTGCGCTGGCGCGGCTGCAGACGGTGTGTCACCTTGAGCACGCGTTCGCTCTCCCGGATCAGCTCGATAGATCGGA
>JAIVTZ010000605.1:0-2875 GCA_049188105.1 Deltaproteobacteria bacterium
CGTAGTTTCGTAGTATTGCATCGATCGTAGAGGCCGTCAGCGATCATTTGCCTTCTGTTGTCGACTGGGCTCGCCCAATCATGGCTGTCGTTCAGCGGCCGGACCTCCAGCCTCGTGTGATCCGAAGGTTGGACGCCCTGGACGCAGCGGCGGATCTTTCCGAACTCAACCTGCCGGGGTTCGGGTTTCATTCTCTGAAGGGCCGGCCACAACGTTATGCCCTCTGGGTCAACGGCCCGTGGAGAATCACGTTCGAATGGACAGACGGCGACGCCTTCCGAGTGGATCTTGAGCAGTACCACTGAGGCGCGCAAGGAGCAAGACGACATGGCCCCAGACTTGACGACCCGTGGTCATCGCGATCGCCTTCCGACCCACCCCGGGGAGGTCTTGCGAGAGGATGTGCTGCCCGCCCTCGGCCTCTCGATCAGCGAAGCGGCGCGACAGCTTCGCATCTCTCGACAGACATTGCATCGGATTCTGGCCGGCAGATCGGCCGTGACCCCGGAGATGGCGGTGCGCCTCGGGAGGTTCTGCGGCAACGGACCCGGTCTCTGGCTGCGCATGCAGGAGGCGTACGATCTCTGGAACGCGGAGCGGCGCCTGGTCAAGGAGCTGGAGAAGATCCCGGCGCACGGTCCAGTCTAGCCCGCACATCTCTCCAGCTTGCTGCAGCGGCCACCGACCGGGGCCTGGCCTTCCTGACCGGATGACAGGGAACGGGCGGCCGCGTATGGTGGGCGGCGGAGGATGGGTTGAACGACGGCTCGGGTCATTGGGACGCGGAGCTCTTCCGCCGCGAGGGGCACCGGATGGTGGAGTGGATCGCCGAGTACCTCGACGGCGGCAACCGCGAGCACCCGGTGCTGTCGCGGGTCCAGCCAGGCGAAGTGGCAGGGCGGCTCCCCGAAGAAATGCCGATGACGGCCGAGGATCCCGAGGCCGTGTGGCAGGACTTCCTCGACATCGTCCTGCCCGGCGTCACCCACTGGAACCACCCCGGCTTCATGGCCTACTTCGGCATCACCGGCTCGGGGCCGGGCGTGCTCGGGGAGATGCTGGCGGCCGCGCTCGATGTCAACGGCATGCTGTGGCGGACCTGCCCCGCGGCCACCGAGCTCGAGGTGGTAGTCCTCGACTGGCTGCGCGCCGGGCTCGGGTTGCCCGAGGGGCTCTTTGGGTTCTTGACCGACACCGCTTCGATCTCGTCGTTGCTCGCCTTGGCCGCGGCCCGCGAGGCGGCCGATCCCGAGATCCGCAGCCGCGGCATGGCCGGCCGCGACGATCTTCAGCCGTTCAGGGTCTACGCCTCGGACCAGGCGCACTCCTCGATCGCCAAGGCGTGCCTCACCCTCGGTTTCGGCCTCGACGGTTTTTGCACCGTGCCCCACGATGCGGAGTACCGGATGGACGTCGAAGCGCTCAGACGCGCGATCGCCTCCGACCGTGCCGCAGGCCTTCGCCCGCTGGCGGTGGCGGCCACCGTCGGCACGACCTCGACCACGTCGGTGGATCCGGTGGCGGCGATCGCCGAGGTCTGCGCCGCCGAGGGTCTGTGGCTCCACGTCGACGCGGCCTACGCGGGCTCGGCGGCGATGTGCCCCGAGTTCCGCTGGTGCTTGGAGGGCTGCGAGCACGCCGACAGCTTTGTCTTCAACCCCCACAAGTGGCTCTTCACCCCGATCGACGCCTCGGCGCTCTACACCCGCCACCCCGAGATCTTCAAACGCGCCTTCTCGCTGGTGCCCGAGTACCTGACGACCCCGGTCAGTGGACAGGTGGTCGATCTCATGGACTACGGGGTTCAGCTCGGCCGCCGCTTCCGCGCCCTCAAGCTGTGGTGGGTGCTCCGCTGCTTCGGTCTCGAGGGGATCCGCGCCCGTCTGCGCCGGCACATCGCGATGGCCCATGATTTCGCCGATTGGATCGACGGCGAGCCCGGCTTCGAGCGTCTGGCGCCGGTCCCCTTCTCGGTCGTCTGCTTCCGCGCCAGGCCGCAGGGCCTCGAAGGAGAGGAGCTGGACATTTTCAACATGGAGCTGATGGAGCACGTCAACGCCTCGGGCGAGGTGTTCCTCTCCCACACCAAGCTCGACGACGGGGTCGCGCTGCGGGTTGCCATCGGCAACCTCGGTACCGTCGAGTCAGATGTGGATCGCTGCCGGGAGCTGCTGAAGGAGGGAATGGCATGCCTCTCGACCCTTTGAGGGAACCGACCGGCGTCGCACGGCGGACGGCGACCGCGCTGCACGGCTTTGCGCTCGCGAGCTTCGGCTTCGTCACGCTCATCGCGATCAACGGGTTACAGGTCGCAAGCCTCGTCGTCCTCCCCTTCTCACGCGCCGCCTTCCGCCGTATCAACCGCTGGTGCGCCGACACCTGGTGGGGAATGTGCGTCGACGGCACCGAGAAGGTCAACGGCACGAGGATCCTCATCTCGGGTGATGATCTGCCGATGCGCGAGGACGCGCTCCTCATCGCCAACCACCAGCAGATGCCCGACATCCCGGCAATCATGAAGCTCGCCAAGACCAAGGACCGGCTCGGCGACCTCAAGTTCTTCGTCAAGAAGCAGCTCAAGTGGGCCCCTGGAGTCGGCTGGGGGATGCAGTTCCTCGACTGCCCGTTCATCGACCGCGAGTGGTCCTCCGACAGCGCGAACATCCGCCGCACCTTCGCAAAACTCGTCGACAACCAGGTGCCGATGTGGCTGGTTTCCTTTGTCGAAGGCACCCGTGCCACCCGCCCAAAGCTCGAGGCGTCGCGTGAGTTTGCGCGCTCGCGTGGCCTGACCGAGACCCGCCACGTGCAGGTCCCCCGCACCAAGGGGTTCACGGCGTCGGTGCAGGGGCTCCGGGGACACGTCACCGCGGTC
>JAIVTZ010000606.1:0-2872 GCA_049188105.1 Deltaproteobacteria bacterium
CCTGGATCACAAACCACTCGAATGGTCGAAGATCAAGGTCAGCCGATCGGACAAGCTGGAGAAGATTAAAGTTCCGGCCGGCACCTTCGAGGTCGATGTGTTCAAGTTTGAGTTCAAGGATCAGCCCAAGCTGACCGTGTTCGTGGAGTCGAAACAGCCCAAGCGGGTGATCAAGTGGGAGGCCGAGGACGGAGAGAAGGGCGAGATGATCGGTAGTCAGCGGATGCAGTACTGGAAGCTGAAAAAGCTCGGGGACGAAGCGCTGGTAACGGGCGAGTCCGTGGGCCAGGTAGCCAGTCAGACCGTTCGCAATCTGGATGCGATAGACCAGGCCAGCGCGATGCTGGTTCTGCGGCCGTTGCTGGGGATGGACAAGGACCAAACCATCACTCTCGCCCGCCTCGCCATCGAGCAGGGTGATCTCGACCTGGCTGAAAAAACCCTCCGCGGCGTTCTCGAGACCGATCCCGGAAACCAGGACGCCGGGCGTCTGCTCGAGAGCCTGCTCGAGGCGCCGCCGCCACCAGAAGCCGCGAGCGCTGCGAGAGAGGTGGCGGACGCCAAGATCCGGGCGTTGCGGGAGTGGCTGGAGGCAGCTAGACTGGCATCGGAGAGGCTGGATTCGTGAACTTCGAAGAACCGATGCAGCGCCTGATGGACGATTGTCCTGGGGCGCAGGGCGCCGCCATCGTCGGCCCGGACGGCATTCCGGTGGTGGTGACGCCGCGCGAGGGATCGCTCGAGACCCTCGGCGTGGAGCTCGCGGCGATTCTCCGCGATCTGGCCAAGGCGGCGCGGGAGTTTCAGCACGGACGCCTGGAGCAGTGCTCGGTCTTTGCCGAAGATGCGATCATCATCCTGACGACCATCAACGCGGGCTACTTTCTGATACTGGTGATGAGCCGTGACGGTCTCGCCGGCAAGGGCCGGTTTCAGAGCCGGGTCGTCGGTGCGCGCCTGTACTCCGAATTCATCTGAGGTGACACGAGACAATGTACAAATTTGAAGAGATTTGTGAGTTGATCGAGCTGGTCGGCTCGTCCGGGGTGGCGGTCGTCGAGATCGAGCACGCCGGATCCCGCGTGCGAGTCGAAGGGCGGCTGCAGGTGGTTGCGGCCCCCGCGGCTCCGCAGATCCCGCCTTCCGCCGAGTCCGTTGTCGCACCGGCGCCCGCCGCCGCGGACGTGGAACCGGCCACTGCCGACGCCGTGGACGAGGATCAGCACGTCGTCAACTCGCCGATCGTCGGCACCTTCTATCGCGCGCCGAATCCCGATGCCGATCCCTACGTCAAGGTCGGGGACTTCGTCGAGCAGGGTCAGACCCTGTGTATCGTCGAGGCCATGAAGCTGATGAACGAGATCGAGAGCGATGTCAGCGGCACCATCGTCAAGGTCCTGCCGGAGAACGCACAGCCGGTGGAGTACGGCGAGCAGCTCTTTGTGGTCCGTTCATCCTGATGTTTTCCAAGCTCCTGATCGCCAATCGCGGAGAGATCGCGGTGCGAATCATCGCCGCCTGCCGCGAGCTGGGCGTCTCTACGGTGGCGGTGCATTCACAGGCGGACCGTGACTGTCTCCATGTATCGCTCGCCGATGAGTCCGTGTGCATCGGCGCGGCAGACTCGTCGGACTCCTATCTGAACGTGACCTCGGTGATGTCGGCCGCCCAAATCACCAACGCCGACGCGATCCATCCGGGATACGGTTTTCTGGCTGAAAATGCCCACTTCGCGGAGATCGTCGGCGAGTGCGGTCTGGCGTTCGTCGGACCATCCGCCGACGCCATCCGATTGATGGGCAACAAGTCGGAGGCCCGGCGGACGGTTGCGGCGGCCGAAGTGCCGATTCTCCCCGGCTCCGACGGTCCGCTCTCCTCGAGAGACGAGGCGGCGGAGCTTGCCCAGGAGATCGGCTTTCCGGTGATTCTCAAGGCTTCCGCCGGTGGCGGCGGCCGCGGGATGCGTATGGCCCGGGACCCGGACGAGGTCCGGCGCGCCTACGATACGGCCTGGAACGAGGCCGAGCGAGCCTTTGGCGACGCCACGCTCTACCTCGAAAAGTACCTCGAGAGACCCCGCCACATCGAGTTTCAGATCCTCGCGGACTCGACGGGACGGGTCATCCACCTCGGAGAGCGCGAGTGCTCGATTCAGCGGCGCCACCAGAAGATCCTCGAGGAGGCGCCGTCCACCGCCCTCGATCCGGAGCTGCGGGCCGAGATGGGAAAGGCGGCGATCGCGACGACCCGCGCAGCTCGCTATCAAAATGCCGGAACGGTCGAGTTTCTCCTCGCCGAGGACGGCGGTTTCTACTTCATGGAGATGAACACCCGGGTCCAGGTCGAGCATCCGGTGACCGAGCTCGTGACCGGAATCGACATCGTCAAGGAGCAGCTGCGGATTGCTGCCGGCGAACAGATCTCGGTGCCAAAGCGCAAGAAGGTGCGGCCTGAGGGTCACGCGATCGAGTTTCGAATCAACGCCGAGGACCCCGTGACCTTCGCCCCGTCGCCGGGCCGCATCACCGATCTCACCATCCCAGGAGGCCCGGGGGTGCGGGTCGACACCCATATCTATGCCGGCTACACCGTTCCCCCGTACTACGACAGCCTGATCGCCAAGCTCCTGGTTCACGGCAGAGACCGCGAGGAGGCGATCGTCCGCGGCCGCCGTGCCCTCCAGATGCTGCGTATCGAGGGCATCAAGACCACGGTGCCCCTCCATCTTCGGATCCTCGACAACGAGGAGTTCAACGCCGGTCGCGTCGATACCCATTTCATGGAGCGCTTCCTCGCCTAGCGTGAATTCTCAATTCTCAATTCTCAATTCTCAGTTCCCGCCCACCCTCCCGTCTCCGTGCTCGAACGCAGG
>JAIVTZ010000607.1:0-2866 GCA_049188105.1 Deltaproteobacteria bacterium
CTCGGCGCTCTCAGCGCCGTCGCCCAGGCGGAGATCCTGCAGCTCTATGACCCCGACCGCAGCCGCCGGTTGCTGCTGCGCGAAGGCGGCCAGCAGTACGTCAAGGACTGGAGCGATTTCGAATCCCTTGCGCGCGAGCGGTTCTCGGGCGCCGGCGCCGGCGTGGCGGTGCTTACGGGCGCCTCCTCGTCGCCCACTCTGGCTGCGTTGCGTGAGAGATTCCTCACCGCCCACCCCGAGGCGCGGTGGTACGAGCACGAGCCGATAACCCGTGACAACGAGCGTGAGGGCACCCGGCTCGCTTTCGGTTCCATGGTGCGCATCCACCCCCATTTTCGCGAGGCGGAGGTCGTGGCCTGCTTCGACGCCGACCCGCTCTTCGACCACCCGGCGGCGTTACGGCTGGTGCGGGAGTTTGCTGCGGCCCGCAACCCCGAATCGGGAAGCGGCGCCCGTCTCTATGTCGGCGAGAGCGGCTACAGCCTGACCGGCGTCCGCGCCGACCACCGGGTGGCGGTTGCGTCGAGCCGGGTCCCGGCGCTGCTGGCTGCGGTCGCGAACCGCCTGGTGGCCGAGCATGGCCTCGAGCTGCCTGCCGCCGCGGCCGGTTTCGCCGGTTCGACAGATCACTCTGCGACCGACGACGAGCGGCATTTCGTCGATCTTCTGGCCGCCGATCTGATGGCTCACCGCAGACGCGGCGTGGTCCTGGTCGGCCCGAGGCAGGCGCCGGCGGTGCACGCCCTCGCTGCGGTGCTCAACCACGCCCTCCAAGCGACCGGGTCGACGATCACATACACCGCCGATCCAAACCCAGATCGGCCGTCGCACCTGGAGGCGATCTCGGATCTCGCCCAGAGGATCCGAGGCGACGAGGTCAAGACCCTGCTGATCCTCGGCGGCAATCCGGCATACGATGCCCCCGCCGACCTCGAGTTCGCCGACCTGCTCGCTGAAGTTCCGGTGTCCATCCATCTCAGCCTCTACGATGACGAGACCTCGCAGCGGTGCTCCTGGCATCTACCGGCTTCCCACACCCTCGAATCGTGGGGCGACGGCACGGCGTGGGACGGTACCCTGACCCTGCGGCAACCCCTGATCGAGCCCCTCTACGGTGGTCGGTCGGCGATCGAGGTGCTGGCGATCGCAGCCGGCATCGGCCCAAAAAGCGGTTTTGATCTCGTCCGCGAGAGGCTGAGTGAGACCTCCGGTGCTTCGTTCTCCGAAGGATTCTGGCGGCAGGCTCTGCACGACGGTGTGGTCGAGCAAACCGCCTGGGAGACGGTGGCGCCAACAACGAATCCCGCGCGGCTGGCGTCGGCGGTCGATGGATTGCGGGAGCTCCTCGAGGCCGGCCGGCCCACGGCCGAGCATGCGGAGCTGGTCCTTGTCCCGGACACAAAGGTCTTCGACGGGCGGTTCGCAAACAACGGCTGGCTTCAGGAGCTGCCGGATGCGATCACCAAGATCACCTGGGACAACGCGCTGCTGATCTCGCCGGCAACCGCTCGTGAGATCGGGGTCAGTGACTCTGAGATAGCATCGGTGAAAGCGCACGGCGTCATGATGGAGCTGCCGGTCTACGTTCTACCCGGGATGGCCCGAAACTGCGCCGCGGTGGCCCTCGGCTACGGCCGCACGGCGGCCGGTCAGGTCGGCAACGGCGTCGGCGCGGACACCTATGAATTCCGGACAACGGCTGCCCCGGCCATTCTGTCCGGGGTGACGATCCGCGGCACCGGCCGCAGCTACGAACTGGCCACGACCCAGGATCATTTCCCCATCGACACCATCGGTTTTGCCGAGCGCAACCGGCGGGTCGCCGATCTGGTGCGCGAGGCTTCGCTCGACGCCTATCTGGAAAACCCCGAGATCATCCACGAGCAGGAGCACCATCCACCGCTGATCTCGCTGTGGAAGGATCACGAGTACGAGGGCGAGCAGTGGGGGATGGCCATCGACCTCAACTCGTGCATCGGCTGCAACGCCTGCATCGTCGCCTGCCAGGCTGAGAACAATATTCCGGTGGTTGGACGCCAACAGGTGCTCAACCAGCGTGAGATGCAGTGGATCCGGCTCGATCGGTACTTCAAGACGGCGCCGGGCGTCACCTCCGACGAGGTCGACGATGCCCAGATCGTCTTCCAGCCGATGACCTGCGTCCACTGCGAAAATGCCCCCTGCGAGCAGGTCTGTCCTACGGCGGCGACTCAGCACACCACCGACGGCCTCAACGCCATGGTGTACAACCGTTGCATCGGCACCCGCTATTGCTCCAACAACTGTCCGTACAAGGTGCGGCGCTTCAACTTCTTCAACTACCACAAGGATCTTGCCGACATCACCAAGATGCAGTTCAACCCCGAGGTGACGGTTCGCTCGCGCGGCGTGATGGAGAAGTGCACCTTCTGCGTCCAGCGCATCGAGGCGGTGCGCATCGCCGCCCGCAACGACAACCGCCCGATCACGGATGGCGAGATCATGCCGGCGTGCGCCCAGACCTGCCCTGCCCAGGCGATCAGCTTCGGCAACCTCAACGATCCTTCGAGTGAGGTCTCACATTCGCGCGAGGACCACCGGTCGTACGCCGTACTGGCCGAGCTCAACATCCGGCCTCGAACCCACTATCTGGCGCGCTTGAACAACCCGGCCGAGGGGTCGTCGTCGGATGAGGGCGCCGGCAACCACGGGAAGGAGTCGGGCTGAAAACCATGGACACCCCGAACTACCTCGACAACACCGGCAACGACCCCACGGTTCGCGCTCGGCTGGTGGTCGGCGATAACGACTTCCACGCGGTTACGGAAAAGGT
The DNA here is from genome assembly GCA_049188105.1 of Deltaproteobacteria bacterium. Classification (GTDB taxonomy): domain Bacteria; phylum Acidobacteriota; class Thermoanaerobaculia; order Thermoanaerobaculales; family Sulfomarinibacteraceae; genus Sulfomarinibacter. The sequence goes on from JAIVTZ010000607.1 coordinate 2,813, forward strand.
CTGCGGCGTTGTCGAGTGCCCGCAACCGAAGATCTGGTGGGTCGCGTTCGCGAT
>JAIVTZ010000608.1:0-2862 GCA_049188105.1 Deltaproteobacteria bacterium
CGTCCCTCGGGGGAACCGGCGGACCGAAACAAGCTCGGTAGCGCCTTTGCGAACGGCGTGCAGGATCACCGTGTCCCGCACCAGATACGGCACCAGCAGCGTCCCGTCCTGCTTGAAGATGCGGTTGTTGACGATGCCGAAGCGCCCGACCCTTTGCGCCACCTCGGATTTGATCTCCAGATAGGAGTGCAGCAGCTCGTGCACATCGGTCCCGTCGCCCTGCTCGACGTACGCGTCATACAGCTTGCGGTTGAGCTCCGAGATGATCTGCTTCTCCGCCGCCGTGAAGCTCTCCGGGAGGCTGACCTCGACCCCCCGTGCCCCCGGGCGACCGCTCGCATCTGGGAGCGTGGACGCGGCGGCGGTCTCCGGTCCTTCGCGGGTCTCCTCCGGAACGATTTCGGCAACCGCCTCGGATTCGTCGGCGGGTGGGCTGGTGAGGAGATCCTCGACGGCGGTGTAGATGCCGGTCTGGTCGCGGAGCACCTCGTAGAGCGGTCTGTCCTGTCCCTCGAGAATCCCGTTCACTTCCCTGAGAGCGGTCACGTAGTCGGAGAAGCGACTGCCCTGGACCGAAACCTGAAACGAGTCGGCCAGGCGGTCGATGATGCCGAGCATCTCCTCTCGGAGCAGCTCGTAGAGGTCTTTGCCCTGCACGTGGGCGATCGCCCGGGCCAGTGCCAGCGACACCGACAGCATCGCGTTCATGCCCAGGTTCTGCTTGCGCTGCATCACGCGGACGCGCTCCGCGGCGTCGGTCCGCTCCCCGAGCTTTCCCCTGCGTCGGGCCGTGCTCAGCTCGAGCCCGAGCAGCGCGGAGTCGATGTCCTTGAGGCTGAGGTCGGCCGCGTCGCGCCCTTCGAAGTGGGGCGCGATGATCTGCAGCACGTTGTCCACCGCGTTCAGACAGCCCTTTCCCCCGTAGCGCTGCGCGCGCTCGAAGAGGGCCGTCAGCCCTTCGTCCTCGACAGAGCGAACATCGGCCTCGGTTTTTGCCTTGGAAAACGAGAAGACGCCGGGTTCCACCTCGTCGAAGAAGCCCGGGAACCGGGTGACGACCTCCCGATGCTCAGCCTGCTCGATCACCGCATCGACGAGGTGGATGGCCTCGCCGGTGCCCGCCGAGGTCCCCAGCGGGGTTGCGCCCTTGAATATCATCAGGACGCCCGCTGAAGGGAGCCCAAGCTCCAACGTCACGCCGACCGTTGGAACGCCCGCGTTGGTGGGCTCTTCGTAGCCGCGAATCTTGCGGACCACCGCCTTCTCGCCGGCGCGCAGCGCGTTGTCACCGCCGGACTCCTCCACCTTGAGCATGAGCTCGGTGACGGCCTGGTACTTGATGAGCCTCTCGGTGTTGGCGCCGCCCCCCGCCTTGAGACCCAGGGCGTTGACCGACAGCGCGATCTGGGCCTCCATGTCGTCGTTTGGGCTCTTGGATCGGTGGGACACCACCAGGTCCAGACCCTTGCCGAGCGCCACCAGCATGGCGAGCAGGGTTTCGTACAGAGAACCGATCTGATTGGCCTTGATCAGGGCTGAGTTGATCAGTCCCTGGCTGGAGGCGGTCTCGATGGTCTGGTCGTTGGTGGTGACCAGGTCGTCACCGATCACGAAAACGCTGTCACCAAGCCGCTCGAGCAGCAGCCGCCAGCCTTCGTAATCGTCCTCCGAGAAGCCGTCCTCGATCGACAGCAGCGGGATCTCGTACTCCTCCATCGCCTTGACGTAGATCTCCAGAACAGCGTCCCGATCCAGGATGACCTTGGCCTTGTCCCGCCAGAAGAGGTACATCCCCACGCTGTCGGGCATGTCGAACTCGGCGCGGTAGGCGTTTTCGAGCTCGGCCATCGCCGGATCGAGGGCGATCGCAACGTCGATGCCCGGCTGACAGCCGCACTCGGCGATCGCCTGCTTCATCATCGACCACAGGCGGACCTCGGGAAGCGGGAAGTCGCCCTTCTCGATGTAGGGCGCGAGGCCGCCCTCGAGGCCGATGCCCATCACCCGGCATCCCTCTTCCTTTTCGATGATCTCCTTGAGGCGGTTTTGCAGCCGCACCGTCAGCTCCTGAGCATCCTGGTAGTCGCGCGCGCTCAGGATCAGAAACATGGCCTCCTGCATGCTGATGTTCGACTCGGGGTACTCCTTCTCCGTATGTCTGCCGCCCATGCCGCAGTTGCGGAACTGCCAGGGCGCGGCGACCGGTCCCAACCGCGGATGGATCGCTTCCTGGATCCGATCCTCCACCATCTTGCGCTTGAGCTTGGGACAGATCTCCAGCCAGCCCGAGACCTCGGCCACCGAGCTCGCCTTCTCCCGAGCACGGCGCTCCCGCTGGGTGAACTCCCGGTACTTCCCGGGGTCGGCAAACCGAAAATCAAGAAACGACACCAGCCCGATGCCCAGGAACAAACGCCCGGCGTAGATGGCTGCAACGTCATCAACGATGAGCCCGACGGCAATCAGCGCGGCCGCCAGCGGAAGGGTGGCGATCGCCACGTTGCGGCTGGCGCGCGGTCCCGCCGCGGCAACGGCCAGGTTGTAGGGCGCGTCGGGATAGTAGTTCAGCCCCTCCCGCTTGACCCCGGGCGCTCTGCCGGAGGGGATGCGCAGAAACATCCCGGCGAGGAACACAAAGCGCCCGAAGAACGGCCGGTCGAGCTTCTCCTTGGCGTCGGTCGCTACAGGCTCGTTGAGCGCGTTGAGCCGCGCAGCCGTGATGAAGTGCCCGAGCTCATGGAGCGCGATGCAGGTATGAAATGAGATCGCCATGAAGAGCGCCGAGACCACCGTCTCCCAACTGACGAAGATGAAACGCAGGACGTCCGCCTTGAGAATCGCCGCCGCGGGCAGCACCAGGAT
>JAIVTZ010000609.1:0-2813 GCA_049188105.1 Deltaproteobacteria bacterium
GATATCGAGCATGACCACTACAACCTCCACACCGGTACCTGGCCCAACCCGAGCTGGACCGAGTGGCTGCAGTGGACGGCCTCCCCTCCGGGCGTCGTCGATCTCGACGGCGACGGCAAGAACGAGGTCGTCGGTGTGCCCAACGTGGAGCTCCACATTCCCTACGTGACCCAGGCCTACGCCGTCATGGTCCTCGAGGGGGCGTACGGTGACGGCAGCCGGTCGGCACGCCGCAAGACCGGCTGGGAAGTGCTGCCCCGAGGTGACGCGCCGATCGACGTCGACGGTTGGTACCCACCGTCCGGCGTCCCGGCGCCGACCCTGGTCAATATTACGGGCGATGCACGCCCTGAAATCGTCGTCTCGCTCAACGACGGTTATGTCTATGCATTCAACGCCTCGGGGGTGCGTCTGTGGCGGACCAGCTACCGCCATTCGAAGCCCATCATGTTCAGCTCCGAGGTGACGGTGGCCGACCTCAACCGAGACGGCGTTCCCGAGCTCCTTCTCGCCACCTTCGGCGACCCCGACGTCCACGACTCGGGACGGCTCATGATCCTCTCGGCGAGCGGCGCCATTCTCCACGACGTGGCGCTCCCCAACCCCGGCCACAGCGGCAACGGCAACGGCGCGCCGGCTGCGCCCGCGGTCGGCGACCTCGACGGCGACGGCCAGCTCGAGGTCTTCGTCCAGACCTTCGACCACGGTCTCGACGTCTTCACTGTCCCGGGGTCCGGCACCAACTGCCTCCTCTGGCCGACCGCCCGCGGCGGACCGTGGCGCATGGGACAGCAGAACGGTCCCTGGATGCTGACCGACCTCTTCGCCGACGGCTTCGAGTTCGGCCACACCTCGAGGTGGTCGCTCATCGTGCCCTGAGCTAGCCCGCATATCTCACCGGGTTTCGTAGCGAGGGCGGCGAAGCGCAAGTATCCGCTGGGTTTGTCGTGAATCGAGCGACGACGTCGTAGTCGCGCTACGTCGAGGAGCGCGATTTGCGACAAGCACGGCGGGACGCCGCGATTCGCCGTCCGCAGTAGACACCCGGTGAGATATGTGGGCTAGGGGGCCCCCTGGGACCGCCGAGCTCCAGCTCGGGATTGTGGTCAAAAAAATGGCTCCCGGGGGAGGAGCCAAGAAGGAGGAGTTTGATAGAGGTCGATGGTTTCTGACCGTCAGACCTTCAAACGTCGGGCCTCGTTGAGTGGGCCCGTATCTTTCTATACGCAGGAGGGCGGGAAAAGTTACAGGCTCGAGGGAATTCGGATTTCGGATTTCGGATTTTATCACTCCGACCCTGGAGCTGACGGGCCTCCTGAGGTGCGGTAACTCAAAACTCAAAACTCAAAACTCATAACTCAAAACTGACATCCGAGGTTCTCACTCGGTCTGAGAGTCGAAGGCGGGGATGCCGTTGAGGTAGTGACTTGGTGTGGTCGAACCGCCGGGGTACCATCGGCCTGTGAAGACTCCATGGTTCGTGGTCGCCGGATGGTGCCACGCGGTGTTGCTCGGGGCCCTCGTGTGGGTCGCCGCGTGGCAGCCCGCGTGGGCGCCCGTGATGGTGGCGGCGGCTTTGGTGATCCACAGGTTGGTCGACCGCTCGCGGGCCGCCGAGCCCTGGTCGAGCGCCGCCGTGGCCCTGTCGTCGCTGGTCTTTCTGCTCCTCCGGGGTGGTTGGGAGATTGCGGTCGGGTGGCTGCTGCTGGCGGCGCTCGTCGCAGCGGTGGCGTATGCGCTACCGCGCCGCGAGGGTGTCCGACCCGATGCGGCGGACTTTCTTGCGGTCGGCGGCTGGGGGGTCGTCTTCGCGCTGGCGCCTCGGCTGGTGGCGTTCGATGAAGGCGGCTGGCTGGCGCCCGCCCTGCTGTTGCTGGCGGCCCAGCGCCTCGCACGATCGGTGGGCGCAGAGGAGACCGGCGTCGCGGCCCCGGGTCCGCCGTCCCGCGAGGTGCGCGGCACCGTCAGCCTCGACAGAGTGGTGCTGGCGGACCACGACGGGCTGCCGCGCTCGGTGCCCCTCGACCTCGAGCTCCGGGCCGGCGATTCGCTGGCCGTCCTCTGCGACGCGCCCGACGAGGCAGGCGCCCTGGCCGCGGTGCTCTCCGGCCGCGCGGCACCGCACGCGGGCGAGATCACGCTGGATGGATCGCCCCTCGAATCGGGCCTTCGGCTGGTCGCGGTGGTGGCGCCTGGAGAGGCCTTCGTCGCCGGTGATGTGGTGAGAAATCTCGCGGCCCTCTGCGACGGGCCGCTCGAGCGCGGCGCGGTGGCCGGTTTGTACGAGGCGTGCTCTCTGAACGAGGTCGTCGAGGCACTCGGAGACCGGCCCCTTGGCGAGGATGGCAGCCCGTTGTCGCCGTATCACCGGTTGCTGGTTCTCGCCGCGCGGGTGATTCCCTCGTCGTATCACGTGGTGGTGGTGGTTGATCCGATGCCGTGGGTCAACGCGGTGCGCGGCGAGCTGTGGCGTTCCGCGGTGGTGCGGGCCTCGGTCGGCCGCACTGCGATCTGGCTGACCCCGGACCGTGACCTTGCCTCTCGGGCGTCGCACGTGGTCGAGTATCGGCAGGGAGCCTTGAGATCGGTAGAGTAGTTACGCCAATATTTCGGATTTCGGATTTCGGATTTCGGATTTTCCACCCAACACACCCAGACGAAGGGGACTGGGTTCAGGGTTCAGGGCCGTCCATCTGAGTTAGAGATTTCGGATTTCGGACGTTTCACGGCGTAGCGCGAAGCCGGAATTCGAATTTCCCGCCCAACCACTCCGACCATCCCAGGCTGCCGGAGATCAAATCCGAAATCCGAAA
>JAIVTZ010000610.1:0-2844 GCA_049188105.1 Deltaproteobacteria bacterium
GCCTGGAGCCATACCGGATGATGCCCTACCTCTCGATTCTGGACAGCGCATGCAGGGACCACGATCCGGATGTCGTGCTGCTCGGATCCTCCAGCATGGGAGTGGAGCTCGCGCCACGGCTTGCCGCGAGGCTCGAAACCGGTCTCTCCGCTCACTGCATCGACCTTCAGCTGGACGATGACGGCAAACTTCTGCAGATGGTTCCCGGGTGGGGAGGCGGGGTCGTCGCGACGATCAAGTGCCCTGACCATCGCCCGCAAATGGCGACCGTCATGCCCGGGGTCATGAAGAAATCGGATGGCTACGCTGGCGCGAAAGGGGTCGTGACCCTGGTGGTCGGAGACGACCTCGACACCTCCGGTCCGAAAGTCCTGGAGGTGAGGACCGAGAAACCGGAGGGCATGCCGTTGGAGCAGGCCGAGGTGGTGGTGGCCGGAGGCTGGGGAATAGGAGGCAAGGAAGGATGGCGGCTGCTCGAGGAGCTCGCATCCTTGCTCGGCGGAGCGGTGGGAGCCACCCGGCCACCACTGGACGAAGGTTGGGCCGAGGAAGGCCAGATGATCGGCCAGAGCGGGAAGACCGTGCGGCCTCGCTTCTACATCGGTGCCGGCATCTCGGGTGTGATGCACCACGTGGTCGGAATGGACGAGGCGGATTTCATCGTGGCCATCAACACCGACCCGAACGCCCCTCTTTTCGAGGTGTGCGATCTCGCGATCGTTGAAGACTACAAAAAGATACTTCCTCCGCTCATCGAGGAGATCAAGCAGAGACGCGGCTGACCTACACACACTCTGGAAGGGACCCGGAGCTTTCCGTCTATTTCGTCTGTTCGCGTAACACGTAGCGCCGTATCTTGCCGCTTGCCGTCTTGGGCAGTTCATCGACGAACACCACCTCGCGCGGGTAGGCGTGGGCGGAAAGCCGCTCGCGGGTGTAGCTCTGCAGCTCGCGCGCCAGATCCGGTGAGGCATCATGGCCTGCGTGCAGCACCACAAAGGCGACGACGATTTCGCCGCGTTCGGCGTCCGCCTTGCCGACCACGCCTGACTCGGCGACGGCGGGGTGCTCGATCAGGCAGCTTTCGACATCGAACGGACCGATGCGGTAGCCGGCCGACGAGATGATGTCGTCATCGCGCCCCGTAAAGGTGATGCACCCGTCCCCGTCCAACTCGGCCATGTCGCCGGTGATGTAGTAGGCGCCTTCGAGCGGCTGGTCCTTGCCCTCGTAGCCGAGAAACCAGTAGAGCGGCGACGCGCTGGTATCGACGGCAAGCCGGCCGGGAATTCCCGGGCCGAGCTCGCGCCCCGAGTCGTCGAGGATCACGGCGCGAAAACCGGGCAGCGATACCCCCATCGAACCCGGGTGGGAGGGATGGTCGAGACCGTGGTGGTTGGTGACCACCACGGAAATCTCGGTCTGGCCGTACTGGTCGTGGACCGGGCAATCCAGATGGGCATTCACCCAGTGGATCACTTCCGGGTTGAGCGGCTCGCCACAGCTACACGCCACCCGGATTCGGGTCTGGCATGCATCGACCATCTCGTCGCCGGCGGCCATGAGGAGCCGATAGGCGGTCGGCGCCGAACAAAAGATCGTGATCCCGTACTTCTCGAGCATCTTGTAGGTGCTCTCGACGGTGAAGACACCCTCGTAGAAATGGGTGGCGTTGCCGAGCAGCGGCGCGCCGACGACGGCGAAGTACAGGCCGTAGGCCCAGCCGGGATCGGCCATGTTCCAGAACTTGTCGTCGGGTCTGAGATCGACGGCGTACTTCATGTAGGCGATGAACGAAAGCAGCGCCTTGTGCGGAACTGCGACTCCCTTTGGGCTACCGACCGTGCCCGAGGTGAACATCAGAAGGAACGGGTCGTCCGCGCCCCGCAGCACCGGCTCGAACTCCGGTTTTTGTGCGATCAGCTCGTCGTGGAATTTGAGATCGCCCGGTGCGATGGCGTCGTCCGGAGCACGCGCCACCACCATAATCGGCGGCACGTGGGTGACGTCGTTCAGCTTCGGCCGGTTAACCGGGTCGGTGACGACCAGCTTCGCGGCACTGCGTTCGAGCCGGTATTCGATGGCCTTGGGGCCAAAGGCGGTGAACATTGGCACGTAGACGGCGCCCGCGCGCCACACACCAAGCGCAGCTACCATCAGCTCCGGAATCCGCGGCAGCATGACAGCGACCCGGTCGCCCGGACCGATGCCCTGGGCATTCAGAAAGTTGGCGAATCGCGCAGCGTCATTCCTGAAATCGGCAAAGGTGTGGACCGAGCTATCGCCAGCCACGCCCTCCCAATAGAGCGCGACGCGGTCACCATCGGCGTGGCGGTCGCAACATTCAACACAGACGTTTAGCCCCGTCGCCAGATCGCCGGACAGCATCGCGGCCACGTCCTCGGCGCGGAACGCGGCCATGCAGTCGTCATAGGCGGGAACCTCCGCCGGCCGAAGCGCCTCACTCCTCCCCTTGTTCACCATCGAAGCCCCCCCTGTTAGCTTGCCCCCGCAAGATACAACGACCTCGGGTGCCGGGAACGCACTTATCTATCCCTTGTTCTGAGTGTCCGGCACGGGTTTGGGTTCGAGTGGCCTGATGTCCTCGAGATCCCCGGTCATCAACACACCGGTCAACTGGGTCATGGTCGCCGCCTGGGCGAGGTAGAGGTCCCGGGCGATCGAGAGGTCGTCGTTAAACGGGGTCAGGGTCGGGGCGATCACCCCGCGCAGCGGCTGGAATGCGGTCATCGGCAAATGCAAAGGTCGGCGGCATCGGACTGCCCTTGTGCCTCTATGGCCTCGCTGGTGATTATGCCAAAAATCGTCAACAAACTCTGGAAC
>JAIVTZ010000611.1:0-2837 GCA_049188105.1 Deltaproteobacteria bacterium
GTGCCGACGACGCACCGCACCAGAAAATCCTGCGCGGGTTGCGTCCGTCCATCGAGTCCGACCGCCTCATCGAGAACTTTCTCCAGCTCTACGCATAACGCACCACGAGTCGGCCCAAACCGTGATTCTCACCGGGTGTCTGCTGCGGACGACGAATCGAGGCGTGTCGCTGTAAGATGGCGCCCTGAAGGAGGCTGCCATGCACCGGATCATCCTTGCCCTTTTCGCGATCGCCACGCTCCTGATGCCAGGCATTTCGATTGCGGAGGAGCCGGATTCCCCCGCCGTCACAGCCATCGAAAAGTCGAATGAGAGCACCGGCCACCAGCTCGACGTTCTCGCCAAGAAGATCGACGACGTGCTCTGGTACCAGCGCGTCGGCGACGTGGCGGTGGTCGAAAAGGTCCGCATCTACGGCCCGCCGCGTTGGAAGGAGGAGAACCCCACCGGCAAGAACGCCGGCAACCCGCTCAAGTTCTACACCTACCTCTTCACGCCCCTGGGCTTCGACGGAACCGGCCGGCTGCCGCTGCTGGTCCTGCCGCACGGGGGCGTCCACGGCGACTTCACAACCTACTACGCCCACATCGTGCGTGAGCTGATGGCCCAGGGCTACATCGTCGTCGCCCCCGAGTACCGCGGCTCGACCGGCTACGGCCGCGGGATGTACGAGGACATCGACTACGGGGGGCTCGAGGTTGAGGACGCCCTCGCGGCGCGCGACTGGGCAGTCGCCAACCACCCGCGAGTCGATGGCGACCGAGTCGGTATCCTCGGCTGGAGCCACGGAGGGCTCATCACGCTGTTCAGCCTCTTCCACCACCCTGACTCCTACGTGTGCGGCTTTGCCGGGGTGCCGGTATCCGACCTCGTCCAGCGCATGGGCTACATGACCCAGAGCTACCGCGATCTCTACGAGGCCGACTATTTCATCGACGCCTCGGCCCAGGAGAACCTCGCCGAGTACAAGCGCCGCTCCCCGGTGTGGTCGGTCGACAAGCTCACGAAACCGCTGCTCATCCACACCAACGTTCACGACGAGGACGTCAACTACATCGAGGTCGAGCACCTCATCCAGGCCCTCAAAGCCGCCGGCAAGGACTTCGAACACGAGGTCTCGAAAGCCCCCGGCGGCCACAGCTTCGACCGCCTCGACACCCCCGAGGCATGGGGCTACCGCAAGAAGATTTACGCCTTCCTCGCGCAATACCTGAAGCCGCCGAAGCCGCAGATCTCCCTCGGCATCACCCCGGAGGGCCGAGCAGCGCCCTAGACGGATTTCGAATTTCGAATTTCGAATTTTCGGCCCGACCTCCTGGCGACGTGGGTTGGAGGACGGGCGATAACTCAAAACTCAAAACTAAGAACTCAAAACTGGAATCCTCATTCCAAATTCCTATTTCGCATTCTCCCCTCCCTCCCTCACATGTTCCCCATGAATAACTCACCATTACCTCATTTCTTCCGGGCCACTGCGACCGATCCTGAATGTATGGGACGGGCGGCGACGCTATCCGGCGGCTGAAGCGACCCGTGATCGCTAATCCACTCCTGCCGAGCGTCGGCTTCCGCCTCGTCCTCGGGGGTCCTCGTGAGGGTGGAGTTTCTTTCGGCGTGTGTCTGCGCCGTGGTCTTCCAATCTCTGGGAGCTGTGGCGGCCGACAGTGGTGAAGCGCTTGAAGGCGCTGGCCGTGACGATTCCGCACCGAGGACCGCCGTCGATTTCGCCTCCCCGACCGAGGCCGCCGCTCCCTGGATTCACCCCTCGATGCCCGCATCCGTCAGGGACAAGCTGGAGACGGCGTTCGAGATCGCAATCGCCAGGATCGCGGCGGTCCCGGAGTGCGCCGATCTCTTTTCCCAACTCGGCGCCGACGCGACGGAAACCCTGAAGACCGGTCTCTACTTCCCGGCGAGCCCGGCCAGGGAGACCTCGGTCTGCCGGCGCTCGATGGCGCAGACCTACGTGGGTGGCGCACCGACCTGGATCTGCCGATGCGTCACATCGTACTCGGATGAGCGCGTCGCTCTGGTGTTGATCCACGAGGCGCTCCACCACGCCGGGCTGACCGAAAAACCACACGATCGCAAGGCCATGAGCTCGGGCGCCATCAACAAGATGGTCGGCAAAAAATGTCGATTCTGAACCCGCCCTCGAAGTACTGAGAACTAGCCCGCACATCTCACCACGTCGCGTCGCGGTCTCGAACCCGGGCGGGCCGGGGGAAGGTCGGAAACGAGGAGATGCGTCTGACCTCGCGATCTGAGGGCCGGAATCATTGTCGTTTTCCTCATAGATTCCCCACAACTTCCTCATTTCTCTAGATCTTCCGCACGACATCATAGCTGTAGGGCATTGACGGTAATTCGTCACTCACAACATTTGAACTCATTTCGGGGGAAACCTCGAAGGAGGGGGGAACGATGAAACCAAAGCGGCTCAGGCTTGTCCTTGCCGGATTGTGTCTCGCGACCGCGCCCGTGATCGCCCAGACCACCACCGGCCGGCTGATCGGCAGAGTAGTCAACGAGCAAGACGGGGTGCTGCCAGGCACCACGGTCACCATCCGCTCGGCGTTGCTCATGGGCGGCGCTCAGACCAAGATCGTCGATGACGACGGCGAATTCAGTTTTCTCGGTCTCCACCCCGGGGACTACACGGTGAGGGCCGATCTATCAGGTTATGTCAGCCAGGAGCGCCTTGAGGTCAAGGTGCCTCTCGGCGGTGCGGCGTCGATGATCATCGAGATGCCCCAGGGGACCTTTGCCGACGAGATCGAGGTCGTGGCCGAGACCCCGGTAGTCGACCCGACCCAGGTCAACACCGAGCAGATCTT
>JAIVTZ010000612.1:0-2826 GCA_049188105.1 Deltaproteobacteria bacterium
CGCCGAGCTCCAGTTCAGCATTCTCCCGGTCATTGAGCGCGGTCTGCGCAACGGGTTCGTTCAGGCTCCGCACGGCGCTGATTGTCTTCGAGCGTTGTCGTGTTGTGTAGCGCCACGGATGCCGAGCTGGAGCTCGGCGGTCCCAGGGACGGCACCGTTCCGAGCTGGAGCTCGGCGGTCCCAGGGACGGCACCGTTCCTCATCCGCAGCTCTGATGGATGACGTCGGGTAGTTGAACGGAAATTGAGAATTGAGAATTGAGAATTGAGAATTCGGAACGGCGTCAGTCGTTCCGCACGAAGGTCCCCGCCTGCCGGTCCTTGACGACCCCCGGGAAGCTCAGCACCCGGTTGTGCATGGCGACGTGAACGCCTCGGTCGAGCGTTCGCGCGGCAAGCAACGCTTCGGTCACGTTCTGCAATGCGTCGGTGTTCCGAAACTCGTAGGGCCGCATGGCGCCGGTTAGAATGACCGGGATCTCGAGATCCCCGCACTCACGGCACAGGTACTCGCCCGTGTCGGAGAGGGTGTCCGTGCCGTGGAGGATGACGATGGCGTCGGAGGTTGGAGCGGCATCGCAGACGGCTTTCGCGATGATCTCGCGGTCCTCCTCGGTCATATCTAACGAGTCCTTGTGCATGACCTCGACGTGGCGGATGAAGAGGTCGGGCAAGCGCAGCGAGCCGAGGATCACGTCGAGCACCGTGCGCTGATTGCGCAGGCTGCCCTGGAGCTCATCGTACGTCTTGTCGATCGTCCCGCCGGTAGTCAGAATCGTTAATCGCATGGCTTCGGTTTCCTAGGGAAAAATTCGGAATTCGGAATTCGGAATTCCCACCCACCCCAGTTGGGGGTCAGGCGGTCGAGATTAGCAGAACAATTCCGAATTCAGAATTCCGAATTCAGAATTCAAAAAAGCCCCACGCCCCACAGATCGTGGAGGTGGAGCACGCCGAGGACAGGCGCTTCGCCGTCGCAGACCATCAGCGAGGTGATTCGCTTCTCCTCGAGGAGCTTGAGTGCCGCGGTCGCCAGCTCGTCGGGGCGGATGCAGGCGCCGCCCCTGTGCATCACCTCCTCGGCGGTGTGCGCCAGCGGGTCCGGGTCGCGCTCCATCAGCCGTCGAAGATCTCCGTCGGTGATCACCCCGAGCAGACGGCCGTCGCCGTCCTGGACGGTCGTCATGCCGAGGGCCTTGCGGCTCATCTCGTAGATCACGTCCTTCATGGCGGTGTCCTCGGCCACCCTCGGCACCTGGTCGCCGGCGTGCATGAGATCCGACACCTTGAGAAACCGCTTACCCAGCTTGCCGCCCGGGTGGAGGCGTGCGAAATCCTCCTCGCGGAAGCCCTTCTTCACCGAAACCGCCAACGCCAGGGCGTCGCCGAGGGCGAGGCTGGCGGTGGTCGAGGCGGTCGGCGCCAGGTTCATCGGACAGGCCTCGCGCCGCACCCCGAGGTCGAGGTGGAGGTCGGCCGCCTCGGCCAGCGGAGACCCGGGGTTGGAGGTGATGGCGATCAGGGTCACGCCCAACCGTCGCAATAACCTCAGGAGCTCGATGATCTCGTCGGTGGTTCCCGACTGGGAGATTGCCACCACCAGATCATTCTCGGTCACCATCCCGAGGTCGCCGTGAGTGGCCTCCGCCGGGTGCATGAAGAGAGCCGGAGTCCCTGTGGAGCTCATGGTGGCGGCAACCTTGCGGCAGATGATGCCCGACTTGCCCATCCCGGTCAGGACCACCCGGCCGGTGCAGCCGGTGATGAGCTCGACCGCGCCGTCGAAGTCTCCGCCCAGCGTTTCCATCAGGTTGCGGATGGCCTCGGCCTCGGCCTCCAACACCTGACGGGCAACCTCGCGGCTCACGGCGTCACCTCCCGGACCGCGGTCGAAACCGCCTCGAGCTGCCCGATCAAGCGGTCAAACTCGTCGAAGGAGAGCTGAGTGGCGGCGTCGGATAACGCCTCCGGCGGGTTTGGGTGGACCTCGATAAAGAAGCCGTCGACACCGGCGCCGGCCGCCGCCCGCGCCAGGTAGGGGTGGAACTCGCGCGCCCCGCCGGTGGCGTGGCCGAGCCCGCCGGGAAGCTGCAGCGAGTGGGTGCAATCAAAGACCACCGGTGCGAAGCCGCGCATGACCGGCAGCCCGCGCATGTCGACCACCAGGTTGTGGTAGCCGAAGCTCGAGCCGCGCTCGGTGAGCACGATGCGCTCGTTGCCGGTCGCCGCCACCTTCTCGACCACGTTGGCCATGTCCTCGGGGGCGAGGAACTGGCCCTTCTTGACGTTGACCGGCAGCCCGGTTTCGCCGCAGGCGTGCAGCAGATCGGTCTGCCGGCAGAGAAAGGCCGGCACCTGGAGGACATCGACGACCTCGGCCGCGCGGGCCGCCTGCTCGGGGTGGTGGACATCGGTGATCACCGGCAGACCGGTGATCCGCTTGACCTCGGCCAGCGCATCCAGGCCTTCGTCCTCACCGGGGCCGCGAAAGCCTTTCTCGGAGGAGCGATTGGCCTTGTCGAATGAGGCCTTGAAGACCACCGGCACGCCGTGGCGTTCGGCGATCTCACGGACCCTGCCGGCCACCTCGACCACGAAGTCCCGCGACTCGACGACACACGGCCCGGCGATGTAGACCGGCCGCGCGCCGCCGCCGATTCGAATGCCGGATGCGAGATCGAAGGCCTCAATCGTCATCGCTGGATAGTGTAGCAGCAAGGATGCTGGATGCTCGATGCTCGATGCTCGATACTGGATACTCGATGCTCGATTCGCTCGCCCGTCCCTTGACAATGCGTCTCGCGAATCTACGCTTTCGTCGCATCGA
>JAIVTZ010000613.1:0-2807 GCA_049188105.1 Deltaproteobacteria bacterium
TACAGCGCAAGCAAATGCCCGGCGGTATCTGGAGACGAGAGGAAGGGCCGCCGGTCACGCTGCCGATCGGCACCACCCGTCTCATGGGCCGGCCGTCGCAGTGGGTGACGCTGAAGTGCGTCACCGCGCTGATGCGCTATGCCGTCGACGCCAAGCTGCCACGAATGTACCCGGAGAAACCCAGTTGAAAGTTAAGAGTTAAGAGTTAGGAATTCCCGCCCGGGCCTCCCCATGGCTTGAATTCTCAACTCTCAACTCTTAACTCTTAACTCCTCCGCGTTGTTCGGCGCCAGAGTGATCCGCAGGATCGCTCCGATCAACAGCGCGGCGCCGACCCACTGCCACGGTCCGAACACGGTGTCGTTGACCAGGTAGTCGAGGAGGACTGCAGAGAGCGGCAGGCACAGCTCGCAGATGGTGGCGACGCTGGCACGGACCCGGGTGAGACCGAAGTAGTAGAGGAAGATGGCGCCCGAACCGGTGGTCAGCGCGATGATGAGGATCACCGTCCAGTTGACGCCGGTAACCGCGGCGAACGGGAGGCCGATGCCTCTGACGCCGAGGTAGACGAGAGCCATGGCGGTGGTCATCCCGTAGCGGGCGAAGGTGGCGTCTTTGAAATCGAGGGACCCCAGCAGCATCTTGCTCAGCACTGTTGCCGACCCGAAGGCGGCGGCCGCGACCACCGCCCACAGGGCGGCGCGGAAGTTGATGGCGTCAGCCGCTGAGCTGGGAGACGAGAGACCGAAGGTGAGGAGCCAGGCGCCGGCAAGCGCGACCGCGGCGGCGGTGAGGAAGCGCAGCGAGATGCGCTCCTTGAGCAGTACTGCGGCTAATACGAGGGCGAAGATCGGCTGCAGCTTCTGCAGCAGCACGACGACGCTGAGCTGGTTGAAGTCGACCAGGAAGAGCGCCTTGACGATGGCCAGCGTCCCGAGGAGGCCGCCGGTGAACGCCACCAGCGCGAGGGCCGACCACCCCTTTGCGCTCATCCGGCGCAGGCGTCGGTAGCTGCCGTAGAGGAACGGCTGCATGAGGACAAAGGGGATGGCGTGGAGAAGGAAGACCACGAACGGCACCGGGAGGTTTGAAAGGCGGGGGGTGAGCACGACACCGTCGAGACCCCACAGGGCCGCTGAGATACAGATCAGAGCCGCGCCAACGGTGGTGGAGCGTATCTTCATGCCGGAGATGCGCCGCTCTCGCGTGCTTGGAGGGAGGGGTTCGAATTCGGAATTCGGAATTCGGAATTCGGAATTTCGTCCAGCCATCTCGAGAGAATTTCGGATTTCGGATTTCGGATTTCGGATTTGCCGCCCGTCCACCTCTCGTTTGGCGTGGACGCATGACGATCCGTGGTTGTCTCAGACCTCTTGTGGTGCGGGCGTCTCGCCCGCACGTGTTGCGGCGATCGGCTGACTCTGGCGGAGATCAGAGCTCGACTCCCATCGGTTTGCGGAGAATCAACGCGACCACCATCGTCAGCACGAAGAAGAGGACCATCCACGCCCAGCGCCACTCGAAGTCCCAGCCGAGGAAGCCGATTGTTCCGTCCGGATAGCCAAGGGTGATGGAGCGCACCGGGCCGTTGCGGTCCAGCGGTTTTTCGGACGGCCACTCGAGTTGATCGATGAAGGTCGTGGGCGGCCGCTCCGGTGACAGCCGTTCGATGAGATCGGTGGCGCGCAGAGTCTTCTTAACCACGTCACCGTCGATGCCGATCAGCAGCTCGTAGTCGCCGGGTTCGTCGACGCCGATGAGCCGGTCGAGCGCGGGTCGGATTTCGGCCGCTTCGGTGATCTCGACGAACAGGGTTGCCGAGAGTTCGCGATCCGCGGGCATGAGTTCGTTGTAGGTGTCGATCTCGTGCCGGACATCCTTCTCGCGCACGATCTGCTCGGCGCGCATCATCTCCTGGATCTGGTAGCGCATCGTGGCGTGGTTCTCGAAGAGGAAGGTCAGGTGCGGCCCGACATGGATGCGGCGAGGCTCCTTCTGCTTCATGACGGATTCGCGGACCTCGGAGCGGAGCTCCGCGTAGGTCTGGTAGTCGACGATCTCGCTCCTCTCGACGGGCTTCGTCATGTGGTCGCCCCTCCCTGGTCCGGCACGCGGTCCGGGAAGCCGTCCTCTCGATACGCCCGGGCCAGTATGGACATGGGGTGCATGGGCTTCTTGCCGGCGTGCTGCTGGAACTGCAGCGCAGCCAGCGGGCAGTCGGTCGCCCACACCTCGGCCGAGGCCGCCTTCATCCCCGTGAAGGCCTTCTGGCCGATCCGCCTGGAGGGATCGAACCCCTCGACCTTCATGGCGTACGTGCCGTCGTGGCCGCAGCACTCCATGGTGATCCTGGGCTTGACGCCCGGGATCTTGCGCAGAAGGTCGCGGCCCTTGAAGCCGACGGCCTGGGCTCGCAGATGACAGGGGGCGTGGTAGGCCACGCTCCCGCCGGGTGTCGACTTGAAATCGGTGTTGAAGCGGGGCTCCTCGCGAATCTCCGACCATCTCAGGATCAGCCAGAGCGACGACGCCATCACGAGCATGTTGGTGGCGTACACCTCGGCCTCGAGCGCGTTCTCCCAGAAGCTGAAAGAGAATCCTGCGAACAGACATGCGGTGATACCGGCCACGTAGGTGGGAAGCCCGTCCTGGAAGCTCTTCACCGGGCCTTCCCATCGCTTGGTCATTTTCGCGATCGCGAGGTAGAAGAACACGAGAGCCAGAGCCGCTGAGACCACGGACTAGAAGTTGACCGCCTGAGCCGGATTGGCGAACGGCAGCATGGAGAAGAGCCTCGAGATCAGCGT
>JAIVTZ010000614.1:0-2802 GCA_049188105.1 Deltaproteobacteria bacterium
CGAGCGCCTCGCCGAGCTCCTCCACCAGGTGGAAGGTCAGCGATTCGCGTATCTCCTCCGGAAGGTCCTCGAGGTCGGCCTCATTGACCTTGGGCAGCACCACCGTGGAGATGCCGGCCCGCACCGCTCCCAAGACCTTCTCCTTGACGCCGCCGATCGGCAGCACCCGACCGGAGAGGGTGATCTCGCCGGTCATCGCCACGTCGTTGCGCGCCGGTCTGCCGGAGAGCGCCGACACCAGGGCGGTGGCCATGGTGACGCCGGCGGAGGGCCCGTCCTTGGGGATGGCGCCGGCGGGGACGTGGATGTGGACGTCCTTCTTGAAGGCATCCTGGGGGATGAAGAGCTCGTCCGCGTGGGCGCGCGCGTAGGTCCAGGCGGCGCGAGCCGACTCCTTCATCACGTCACCGAGCTGACCGGTGAGGATCAGCTCGCCCTTGCCGGGCGTCGGCGTTGCCTCGACGAACATGATGTCGCCGCCGACCGGGGTGTAGTACATGCCGGTGGCGACACCGACCTGGTCGGTGTCGGCCGCCTGCTCGGGGTGGACCCTGGGCCGGCCGAGAAGCTCGTTGACCTGTTTGGCATCGATCTCGGCCGACTCCAGCTCCTCGGCGGCGATCTTTCGCGCCACCTTGCGCGCCAACCGCCCGATTTCACGCTCGAGCTGACGGACTCCGGACTCGCGGGTGTAGCGGGTGACAACCTCGCGAATGGCGTCATCGGTGATCGAGATCTGCTCGCCGGTGAGCCCGGTGTGCTTGATCTGGCGCGGGGTCAGGTAGCGCTTGGCGATCTCGAGCTTCTCGACCTCGGTGTAGCCGGCGAACTCGACGATCTCCATGCGGTCCTGGAGGGGACCCGGGATGTTCTGCAGGAAGTTCGCAGTGCAGATGAACTGCACCTCCGAGAGGTCGAAGGGAACGCCCAGATAGTGGTCGGTAAAGCTGTCGTTCTGCGCGGGGTCGAGGACCTCGAGCAGCGCCGCACCGGGGTCGCCCTGGAAGGACGCCCCGAGCTTGTCGACCTCGTCGAGGAGGAAGACCGGGTTCTTGGAGCCGGCCTGCTTCATGCCCTGGATGATGCGGCCCGGCATGGCGCCGACATAGGTGCGCCGGTGACCGCGAACGTCGGCCTCGTCGCGCACACCGCCGAGCGAGATGCGCACATACTCACGGCCCATGGCGCGGGCGATGGACTTGGCGACCGACGTCTTGCCGACCCCCGGAGGACCGGCAAAGAGCAGGATCGGGTTGTGGCCGACGGTGTCGTGGATCGAGGGCTCGGCGCCTTCCTCCTCGGCCTCGACAGGCTCGGTCTCCGCCTCGGCGGTCTCGGCCTTCTGCTGCAGAATCCGCACCGCCAGAAACTCGAGGATGCGGTCCTTGACGTCGCCAAGGGCGTAGTGGTCCTCCTCGAGGATCTCGGCCGCTCGCTGGACGTCGAGTCTCTCCTCGGAGCGCTCGGACCACGGCAGCTCGCAGATGGTCTCGAGGTAGGTGCGGATGACCTGGGCCTCCATGCCCTCGGGCCCCATGCGCTCGAGTCGGTTGAGCTCGCGGTCGACCTCCGTGCGCGCCGCCTCCGGCAGCTCCAGAGCCTCGAGCTTCTCGCGCAGCTCCTCGAGGTCCTCGCGGCCGCCGTCCTCGCCGAGCTCCTTCTGGATCGCCTTGAGCTGCTGGCGCAGGAACATTTCGCGTTGGCGGTCGCCGAGCTCCTCCTGAACCTGGGACTTGATGTCCTCCTGGGCGTCGAGGACCGCAACCTGGCGTTGAATGTGGATGAGCACGGCGCGCAGCCGATCCTCCACCGACAGTGCCTCGAGCAGCTTTTGGGCTTCGCCGGGTTTGAGGTCGAGGTGGCCGGCCACCAGATCGGCAAAGCGGCCTGGCTCCGTGGTCTCGGCCAGAAACTGCTGCACCGCCTCCTTGGGCATGCCGGCGCGCCGGCCGAGCTCGGCGGCGCGCTCCCGGGTCTCGCGATAGAGCGCGGTGAACGTGGCGGCATCAGGATCGATTGGGGGCAGCTCCTCGGCTTCGTGAACCGACGCCACCAGATACTCATCCTGCTCCTCGTAGCGCACGGCGACCGCTCGGTAATCGCCGTTGAGCAGGAGCCGCATCCCCGAAGGGCCGCGCTGGACGGGGCCGACAGTGGCCACCGTTCCCATGGAGTAAAGGATCTCCGGGGTGACGTCCTCGAGGTTTTCTTTTTGCGAAACCACGAAGATCTTCTTGTCGTCCGAGCGAAGCGCCGCCTCGATGGCGCGCAGAGTCCCGGGCCGGCCGGCCGCAATCGGCGAGGTGACCTCGGGGAAAAGAACTGCCTCGCGAAGTGGGATCACGGGCAAGGTCGTCAGGTCGGTCATGATTCCTCCCGCGGTGGATGACCACCGCCTCGTGTTGCTCAAGATGGTGCTTGGCGCCCCCGGGGTCAAGGCCCTGGACGCGGTCAACATCATAAACCTGAGTATATCCTTATCATATTCCCGCATCACCCGAATTTCATCAAAAACCTACATATTCAACGCTGAGGCGCAGAGGTGCGGAACCACCCACCCACGTCGCAAACACGAAGACACAAAGACACGAAGACGGCGCGCGCAAATTGCCCGCAGATCACTCAGATCACGCAGATCACGCAGATGGCGATTCTCGAGACTCGTGCGCGTGGCGAGGCCCCGGCCATCGTCGGACGACGGCCGGGGACCGCTGGGCCGGGCTTCCGCTCCGATCGCAAGCGATTGTCGCGGCGTCCCGACCCAGCCGCCAGCGCACTCGAAGAGCAAAGGCCTCGCCACTC
>JAIVTZ010000615.1:0-2801 GCA_049188105.1 Deltaproteobacteria bacterium
TGACCCGCTCCGAGCGCATGGGGTTGGCCTTGTAGGGCATGGCCGAGGAACCGATCTGGTCATCGGCGAGGGGCTCGCGCACCTCCTTGAGACGGGCCAGCAAACGGATATCGGTGGCGAGCTTGGCCGCCGACTGGGCGACGCCCGAGAGTGCGTCGAGGACGAAGGCATCAACCTTGCGCGGGTAGGTCTGGCCGGTGACCGGATAGGTGGCGTTGAAGCCGAGCTTCTCGGCGACCAACCGATCGAGCTCGCGCACCGTGTCGTGGTCGCCGTCGAAGAGGTCGAGAAAGGTGGCCTGGGTCCCGGTGGTGCCCTTGGCGCCTCTCAGCTTGAGACGCTCGCGCTCGAAGCGCAGACGCTCGAGGTCGAGGAGGAAGTCCTGCAGCCACAAGCATGCCCGCTTGCCGACCGTGGTCGGCTGGGCGGGTTGGAAGTGGGTCATGCCGAGGACCGGCTCATCGGCCCATCGCTCGGCAAAATCGGCGAGCGCCGCCGCCACCGCCAGCACCCGGGTGATCACCAGATCGAGGGCGTCGCGGGTGATGAGGAGCTCGGCGTTGTCACCGACAAACGCCGAGGTCGCCCCGAGGTGGAGGATCGGTTTCGCCGCCGGCGCGCGGTCGGCAAAGGCCTCGAGGTGGGCCATGACGTCGTGCCGGGTGCGCTTCTCGTACTCCCGTACCCGCTCGAGATCCTCTTCGGTCACCTCGAGATTGGCCCGCATCTGCTCTAGAGCCTCGACCGGGATCTCGAGACCCAGCTCAAGCTCCGACTCGGCCAAGGCCAGCCACATCCGCCGCCAGGTCGTGTAGCGATGCCCTGTGGAAAAGAGCCGCTGCATTTCCTCAGACGCATAACGCCCGGTCAGCGGATGATCGAAACCGTCGAGAGAGGTCATCTTTCCTCCTCGTAGAGTATACCGATCGATATGCTTTCACCTTTTTCTGACTTTTGGCGGGCGCCTTCCGAGGCGCACGCCAAAAATCAGAATATGATGGCGAACATCGAAAAGGAGCGCGAATGGTCCATGTGACTTCTGAAATCGGTCGGTTGCGAAGGGTGCTGGTGCACGAGCCGGGCCCTGAAGTGGACCGCATGGTGCCGCCGATGATGGAAGAGCTGCTTTTTGACGACATCCTCTTTGGCGACCGTGCACGCGACGAGCATCGCCGCTTCCGGCGTCTGTTGCAGCTTTTGGGCATCGAGGTGGTGGAGGCCAACCAGCTCCTCGCCGAGGCCCTGGCCGGGGACGAAGCGCGGACGTGGCTGTGGAAAATGCTCGGTCCCGAGGCGCCTCAGGAGCTGCGCGGGGCGGCACCGGCGGCCACGGCCGAGGAGGCGGTGGCGATCGCGGTCGGCGGCCTGCTCGTGGCCGACCACCCGCACGGCATCGAAGTGGAGGACCTCTTTCGGCTCGCTCCGCTGCCCAACTGGTGCTTCCAGCGCGATCCCCAGGTGATCCTCGGCGACAGTGTGATCTTCTCGGCCATGGCAACCGCCGCCCGCTGGCGTGAGGGCGTGCTGTCGCGCTGCATCTTCAGCTTTCACCCCGAGCTCAAAGACACCCCGGTCATCCTGGACCCGCTGCGGGCGGCCAACGACGGCGGACTGCAGCTGGGCCCGCACCGGCCGCGGCTTGAAGGGGGCGACGTCCTGGCGCTCTCGCCCGAGATTGTGGCGGTCGGCGTCTCCGAGCGGACCAACACCGTCGCGGTGGAGATTCTCGCCACCGCCCTTGCCAAAGGCGGGAACGGGCCACGCTGGCTCGAGGTCGTCCATCTCCCCCACCGCCGCGCCTACATGCATCTCGACACGGTCTTCACCCCGCTCGACCGTGACGCGGCACTGGTCTTCGAGCCGGTGATCTGCGGCAGCGGGCCGCAGCTCGCCGAGACCTACGAGGTAGACCTCCACTCCTCGGATCTCGCGCCGCGCCACCGCGGCTGTCTGTTGGAGGCTTTAGCCGCCCGCGGTCTCGACCTCGAGCCCATTCCCTGTGGCGGCGCCGACCCGGTGGCGCAACTGCGCGAGCAGTGGACCGACGGCGCCAACGCATTCGCGCTCGCACCGGGAGTCGTCGTCCTCTACGATCGCAACCTTCAGACCACCGACGAGCTCGCCGGCAGGGGTTTCCGCGTCGTGGCCGCCAAGGACTTGCTGCTGGGATCAGAGGAGGTCGACCTCGCCCGGGGAGAACGGGTCTGCTTGATGCTCGAGAGCTACGAGATGTCACGCGCTCGCGGCGGTCCCCACTGCCTAACGCAGCCGTTAGTGCGGGATGAGGCTTGAGGCTTGAGGCTTGAGGCTTGGGGCTTGAGGCTTGGGACCTCAAGCCCCGAGCCTCATGTCTCGGCCCTTTAGCTCCCGTTCGGTCACCGGGTCGGAACATTCCTTGACCAACCCGCGGTAACTCAGCGACAATGACCCGCCATGAAAAACCAAGCAACAAGCTCCAGCCCTTTGGCGATGGTGTTCCACGCCGTCGCTGTGTGTTCCCTGATCCTCACGGCAGTTTCCTGTGGGAAAGCGCCGCAGGTCGCGGCCCCCACACCGCCCGAGGTCACTGTCGCCACCCCGACCCAGCGCGATGTGACGATCTTCCAGGAGTTCGTCGGCACGACCCAGGCGCGGGAGTCGGTGGAGATCCGGGCACGGGTGCAAGGATTCCTGGACAGGATCGCCTTCGAACCGAGCACCTTTATCCGCAAGGGCGACCTGCTCTTCGTGATCGAGCCGGAGCCCTATCAGGCGCTGCGTGACCGGGCCGACGCCGGCATCAAGGCAGCCGAGGCGGGGCT
>JAIVTZ010000616.1:0-2799 GCA_049188105.1 Deltaproteobacteria bacterium
CCTCGACGTAGCGCAACTACGACTGCGTCGCCCGATTCGCGACAAACCCAGCGGATACTTGCGCTTCGCCGCCCTCGCTACGAAACCCGGTGAGATTTGCGGGCTAAGGTGTCCAACTCTCTTGAATCCTCCGGGCCGAGATATACTCCCTATCGTGAACAACCACGACATCAGCCTCGACGCCATGCGGGATAAGGTCCAGGAGGCCATATCGTGGACCCGCCAAGAGCAGTACGAGAAGGCCATCGGCGTCTTCGAGAAATACCTTCCGGCGCTCTCGTCGGAGGGCGATCTCCAGGACAAGCGGTTGGCGGCGGCCAGCTTTTCGTACTACGGTGTCTGCGTGGCCATGGTCAAGCGCAAGTACGCCGAAGCCATCAAATACTGCAACGTCTCGGTCAAGGCCAATTTTCTCGACGCGGAACACCGCATCAACCTGGCCCTGGTCTATCTCGAACGCGACGACCGGAAACACGCGGTGCACCACCTCGAGGCAGGCCTCCGGTTACAGCCGTCAAACAAACGCATCCACAATATCTTCAGAGAACTCGGACAACGAAAGGCCGTGATGTTCACCTTCCTCTCACGGAGGAACCCGATCAATCAATGGATCGGGAAGCTTCGCGAGCCGAAGACCGGCTAACCCTTGCCAGCGGACGGTTAGGGGTTTATCCTACCCGTTGTGAATTCGTTCACGTGACCAGTTTCGCGTGACATCCGCCCGATAACACCGGACCGCCCACACCAGGGGGCGCAGACCGCGGAGGTTTTCCATGACAGAGCGTCGAACCGTGATGATTGACGGCAATGAAGCGACCGCGTCGGTCGCACACCGTATCAACGACGTGTGCGCCATCTACCCGATCACCCCGTCCTCCAACATGGGTGAGTTCGCCGACGAGTGGTCGGCGCTGGGCAAGACCAACATCTGGGGGGTGGTCCCCGACGTGGTCGAGATGCAATCGGAAGGTGGAGCGTCGGCGGCGGTGCACGGCTCGCTCCAGGCCGGGGCGCTGACCACCACCTTTACCGCTTCTCAGGGCCTGCTGCTCATGATCCCGACCATGTACAAGATCGCCGGCGAGCTGACCCCGGCGGTCTTTCACGTGTCGGCGCGGACGATTGCCACGCACGCATTGTCGATCTTCGGCGACCACTCGGACATCAACGCCGTCCGCCAGACCGGGTGGGGGCTGCTTGCCTCCGGACCGGTCCAGGAAGCGCACGACATGGCGTGCATCGCCCAGGCGGCGTCGCTCGCGAGCCGCATACCGTTCATCCACTTCTTCGACGGCTTCCGCACCTCGCACGAGGTCTCGAAAATCGAGTACCTCGAGGACGACGATCTGCGGCATCTCATCGATGATGACCTGGTCCGCGCCCATCGCGACAGGGCGATGTCCCCGGACCGTCCTTTCATCCGCGGCACCTCGCAGAACCCCGACACCTTTTTCCAGGCCCGAGAGGCCATCAACCCCTTCTACGAGGCGTGCGCCGGTCATGTGGTCGACGCGATGGAGGCTTTCGGCAAGCGGACCGGACGCGAGTACCACCTCTTCGACTACATCGGAGACCCCGAGGCCGAGCGGGTGGTCGTGATCATGGGCTCGGGCGCGGAGGCGGTGCACGAAATGGTGGACTGGCTCAACGCGAAATCCGAGAAAGTCGGTGTCCTCAAGGTTCGGCTCTATCGTCCGTTCTCGGCAACGCACTTCCTCGAGGCAATGCCGAAAACCACAAAGAAGATCGCGGTCATGGACCGCACCAAGGAGCCCGGCTCCCTCGGCGACCCGCTCTATCTCGACATCGTCACCGCCCTCCACGAGGCCCGCACCGCGGGATCCAGTCCCTTCGCCGCAGAGCCGATCGTCGTTGGCGGCCGCTACGGTCTGTCGTCGAAAGAGTTCAACGACACCATGGTCAAGTCGATCTACGACAATCTCGCTGCCGAGAAGCCCCGTAACCACTTCACGATCGGTATCGTCGACGATGTCAGCCACACCTCGCTGCCCATGGACGACGACTTCAACATCGCCGGCGACGACGTTTTTCGCGGCCTCTTCTGGGGCCTCGGCTCGGACGGTACGGTGGGGGCCAACAAGAACTCGATCAAGATCATCGGCGAGGAGACCGACAACTTCGCCCAGGGCTACTTTGTCTACGACTCCAAGAAGGCCGGCGCGGTCACCATCTCCCACCTCCGCTTCGGGCCCGATCCGATACGGGCCTCCTATCTGATTCGCAAGGCCAACTTCGTGGCCTGCCACCAATGGGTCTTCATCGAGAAACTCGATATGCTCGCGTACGCACAGCCGGGCGCCACCTTCCTCATCAACTCGCCATTCGGCCCCGACGAGATTTGGGACCGCTTCCCGGTCGAGGTGCAGCAGGCGATCATCGATCTCGAACTCAAGGTCTACTGCATCGACGCGACCGACGTGGCGCGCGAGACCGGCATGGGCCGCCGCACCAACACCATCATGCAGACCTGCTTCTTCGCCATTTCGGGCATCCTGCCCCGCGACGAGGCCATCGAGAAAATCAAATCGGCAATCAAGAAGACCTACGGCGCCAAGGGCGACGAAATCGTCCAGCTCAACTTCAAGGCGGTCGACGGCACCCTCGCCAATCTGCACGAGGTCAAGGTGCCTGAAAAGGTCACGGCCACAATGACGCGGCCGCCCACCGTCCCCGCCGAGGCTCCCGATCTGGTGAAACAGGTCACCGCGCTGATGCTCGAGGGCAAGGGCGATCTGTTGCCGGTCAGCGCATTTCCGCCCGACGGCACCTGGCCCACCG
>JAIVTZ010000617.1:0-2790 GCA_049188105.1 Deltaproteobacteria bacterium
CGCGTGCAATCGGGGCGGCAGGGAGGCTGAGCCCGCGGGTAACCGGTACACTCCTCGTGAGATGAAGAAGCACATTCGCCGTGTCGCGGTCCTGACTCTCGGCTGGGCTTTGATCGCATTCGGAATCGTGGGCCTGTTCCTGCCCGTCCTCCAGGGGGTGCTTTTCATCCTGCTCGGGTTGTATGTCCTGTCGCGCGAGTCCGAGACCGCCCGCCGTCTGCTGCACCGCGTCCGGGACCGGCACCCGGCCCTCGATCGCAAGCTGAGAGAGTGGGGGAGAAAGTGGCGGGAAAGGGGAACGTTCAAACGTTGAACGTGATCGTCCAACAGGGACACGGCAAATCATGGGTAGGGGCGGCATATATGCCGCCCCCACGGGATTCGACGAAACCCGGATAGGTGGCAAATCCGAAATCCGAAATCCCAAATTCCCCGGCGGCGAACGGGAAGTGACACAATAGGCTCATCGCTGAACGGGGGTAGGGAACGTGACGACCAAGACCGAGATCGAACCGGCACAGATCGCCGATTTCTACCAGCGGCTGCGGGCGCGCCTCCACCGCTGGCTGGGATCGAAGGAGGGGCGGGCGTATCGCTTTGCCGATCACCTGCTGGTCTTCCCCGACTTCGTCCATCTCATGATCCGCCTCGCACTCGACCGGCGCGTGCCGATGGAGCTCCGCACCCAGACCGCCGCGGTCCTCGCCTATGTCACGCTCCCGTTCGATCTCGTGCCCGAGGGATTGGTGGGCCCCGTTGGTTTTGCCGACGACCTGCTCCTCGTGGTCCTGATGACGCGGCGGCTGCTGACCACGGTCCCGCCCGAGATCGTGCTCTCGCACTGGGCGGGTCGGGAGGGTCTCATTCATACGCTTCGGAATGTGTTGGAGGTGGCGGAGGAAATGGTCGGCTCGAGGGTGTGGCGGCGACTGCAGAAGCTCGTCGGCGGAGAATGGCAATGAGCGCGGGTGGCGGCGCCCCCGAGCTGGTGGTCGACTCGACCGAGCTGGCCAACCTCGACGACGGGCCCTCGAGAATGTGCGCCATCCCCGGCAGCCGCATGTTCGAGATCAGCGGCGCCCTCAAGGTCTATCGCGAGCACGATCCCGACGGTGCGGTCTTCGACGCCAGCCAGGGAGACGGCGGCGCCAGCCTGCCGGGAGTCTCCCCCGAAATCCTCGATACGGCCCATCGCCTACAGTGCGAGCACGGCACCGGCTATGACAAACCGTTCGGAACCGTTGAATTCCGCCGCGCGGTGGTGGAGGACTACTGGGGTCTGGACGCGTCCACCGGCTGGGGCCCGGCCAACGTCATCGCCTGCCAGGGCGGGCGCGACGCCCTGGTCAAGGCCTACGATGCGGTCCAGTTCCTGGGGCACGGACGCCACGGCGACTTCGTCGTCACCTCGAGGGTGCCGTGGATCTCGTACAACTGGGGGCCGTACGCCATGGGCGCCAACGTCATGCTCGCCCCGGGTCGAGAGGAAGAGGCATGGGCCCTGACCCCGGGTGCGATCGAGGCGTGCGCCGAGACGGCTGCCCTCCTCGACCGGCGTCGCCTCGCCCTGTTGGTGATCACGAGCCCTGACAATCCCACCGGCCGCAACATGAGCCCGGAGCGACAGATCGATTTGGCGCGGGCGGCGTTTGCTGCCGGTGTCCCCTTTGTCCTCTTCGACTGGATCTACCACCGGGTGACCGACGAGGCACCCTACGACCTCAACGCCTTTCTCGGCGCGTTGGAACCCGACGAGCGAGAGCGCTGCATCTTCCTCGACGGCATCACGAAGTCGCTCGGCGCAAGCAACATCCGCAACGCCCACCTGGTGGCCTCGGAGGCGGTCGTCCGCTTTATCCAGAGCCGCGCCTCGCACGCCGTGATCCCGTCCTTTCACTCGCAGGCGGTGGCGATCGCCGCCTACCGGATGGGGTTCGACACCGCCGCAGCCGGCATCATCGGTCCCACCAACTCGAGCCGCGCCGTGGTCGAGCGATTCCTGGAGGACCACGAGATCAACCATATCCTCGGCAAGGGGTACTACGCCTTCCTCGACATGGGCCCGTGGCTGGAGAAGTCGGGCCTCGCCGACACCGCCGCGCTGGGGGCGATCCTCGCCGAACGCTTCGGCCTCGCCGTGGTGCCCGGGGTCTATTTTTCGGACTTCGGCTCGAGCTGGATTCGCTTCTCCTACGCGCTGCCCCCCGAGACCACGGCGGCCGCTCTCGAGCGTCTGTGGGAGGCGCTGTCATCGCTGTGACGGCGGCCCTGACCCGTTCGGATTGGGGACGCTTCGCCGAAAAGGTCCTTCTCGCGCTCGAGAACTCGCAGCAGGGCGACCCGCACGGCGGCACCTCGGGGCTCGAGGTCGAGTTCAACATTCTCGACCGGGATCTGACCCCGGTGGCGCATGTCGGTTACGGTCCGGAAGGACATTCCTTCGCCGACTATCTGCACGACGAACGGCTGCCGGAATGGGTGCGCGAGCGCTTCCAGCTCGAGGTCTTCCACTGGATGACCGAGCTCACGACCCAACCCTGCTTCTCGGCCCGCGCGACCGCCGCCCAGGCGCGGCTCCTCGAGGGCGTGCTCCTCGACACGCTGGCCGACATCGGCCGCTCCTTCGGGACCTCGTTCCTGGCCCTGCACGGCAATATTCCGCACCCGGCCGAGGTCAACGGCACCAGCATTCCCGGCGGCTGGAACCTGGCCCGGCAGCGCTATCTGCGGCGCTGCGTCGATCTCTTCGGTGACCGCCTCGCCACCGCCGGCATCCACACCAATCACAGC
>JAIVTZ010000618.1:0-2787 GCA_049188105.1 Deltaproteobacteria bacterium
CTCCCCGTCGGGACCCTTGCATCCCAGTATGCCGACCAGACCACACATCTGAACGCCACCCCCTCCGCCGGTGTGCGGATTCGGAATTCTATCGCAGCTTTGTCACCAGGGGAGCGAGGCACCGGCGCCCGGGTCGATTCGAGAGGTTAATCGATCTGGATCGCGCGCCCCTTCTCGAGGGCTTCCTGCGCTTGAGCCGGTCGGCCCGTTCGATTGAGCAGATCGGCGAGGACAAAGTAGCCCAGCGGCCCGGCATGGCCCTCCGGGTCCTTGTCGATCCCGCGGCGGGCGAGCTCCTCGGCGCGGCCGAGATCGTCATCGCGATCCATCAACAGCTTCGCCAGGTAGTAGTAACCGCGTGCAAAGTCCGGGTTGGACGCAATGGCCGCCTCCCACATCTCCCGCTGTCGCCCGGGATCACCCATCTGACCGTAGAGCCGGCCGACGTTGAACTGGGCCTGGAAGTGCCGCGGCGCCCGCTCGATCGTGCTCTCGTAGAAACGAACCGCCCGCTCGAGATCGCCGCTCTCCTCGAAGAGAATCGCGAGGTTGAAGTAGGGTTTCACCAGCTCGGCTTTGGACGCGATCGCCCGCTCGAAGAGAACGACGGCCTCCTCCTGACGCTGCTGGAGGGCCCGAAGCTCACCTAACCGGTTGATGAGAAAGGCCGGCGTCTCCGGTTGCCCGCAGACCTCTTCGAGAACGGCCGCCGCGTCGTCGATCTTCCCCGTTTTCTCGTAGAGCTCCGCCAAGGGCAGCGCGACCTTGATGTCGCGGCTGGAGAGGTCGAACAGGTGTTGGAAGCCGAGCATCGCCTCCTCGTCACGCCCCAGGTTGGCGTAGGTGGTGGCGAGTCCGAAGAGAGAGATCTTGTGGTTCTCGTCGAGCTGGAGGGCTCGCTGATAATGCTCCGCGGCCTCCTCGAAGAGCCCGTTTCCAGCAGCGATCTGTCCCAGCATCTGGTGGGCATCGATGATGGCGGGGTCCTGTTCGACCACCCGGCCGAGAAGCTCCGCCGCGGCTTGGGTGTCCCCTTTGCCGATCTGGCTCTGGGTCGCCATGATCATCTTGTGCAGCTCGATCTTGTCCTTGGGGTCCGCACGCGGCCGGTCGCTCTCCTCATCAGCCGCGACGTTGCCGCTCCCGGCCAGATAACCCAGGGCACGCAGCCGATCGATGGTCTCCTGGTCGAGGTCGGATGCGGTTCGGTCGGATGGTGCGTCCCGCTCCATCTCCTCCCGCAGCCGCTGCAGACGTCCACTCAGCTCGCCGGCGATCCGGGTTTCCTCCTCGGCCAGGTTATTTCTCTCATCCTGATCGTTGGACAGATCGTAGAGTTCGCGGCGCGGGGCATCGATGAGCTTGTAAAACTCCGACCGGATGGAGCGCAGCGGCGACCAGCCGTAGTGCAGCAGGGGATAGAACGACTCGCTGTAGACCTCACGGTCCGAGCCGAGCTCTCCTCCAAGGATCATCGGCAGCAGACTGGTGCCGTGCAGCCCATCAGAGATCTCCAATTGAACCAGGTCGAGGATCGTCGGCATGATGTCGATGTGGCTCACCGCGTGACTGATCACCGTCCCGGCCTGCGCCGCATTTGGGAAGCGGATGATCAGCGGGACCCGGATGGTCGTCTCGTAGACGAAGAAGCCGTGAAAACGTTCACCGTGATCACCGAGGCCCTCGCCGTGGTCCGCGGTGAGGATCAGCAGCGAATGGTCGAGCACGCCTCGCGCCTCGAGAGCATCTCGGAAAACCCCTACGAGTGAGTCCGTATAGGCCACCTCCGCGTCGTAAGGATGCCCGCGATAGCGGGACTTGAAAGGCTCCGGGGGCGTGTACGGGTCGTGCGGGTCGTAGAGGTGGAGCCAGAGAAAGAACGGAGACGGCTGCCCTCGCGCATCGAGCCATCGGAGCGCCTCGGCGATCGTCTCGTCGCCGGAACGCTGCACCGAGCTGAGGTTTGGGGTTTCCATCTCCCCGAGGTCGAAGTCGTCGAAGAAGTGGTCGAATCCCCGGCCGATGCCCCACCGGGAGTCGAGCACGAAGGCGCTCACGAAACCGCCGGTTTCGCGCCCGCCGTCGTGGAGAGACTGGGCAATGGTCGGCGTGCCCTCCTCCAGAAAATAACCCACGTTCTCCCGCACGCCGTGGATCGGAGGGTAGGTGCCGGTCATGATCGATGCGTGAGCCGGCAGGGTGAATGGGACCGTGCTCGCGGCGTTGTCGAAGCGCACCCCCTCGCGGGCGAAGCGGTCCATGTGGGGTGTGTCGACATGAGTAGATCCGTAGCAGGAGAGGCGGTCCGCACGCAAGGTGTCGATCGTCACCAGGATGATGTTGAGCCGACGCCGGCGCCGGCCAGGATGACGCCTACCAACAGACCGGCGATCAGCCGGCCGCGACGGTGCGGCCGAGTGTCTCCACCGGTAGGCCTCGTGTCGTTTCTCCCAGCCGCCTTTTCCACAGAGACATTCTAATGTACCCCGCTGCCTCGACCCTTGGGGTGATTTCGACTTGCGGTACCGGCAACCGTTGGGAACCGCGATAGGTCGGTGTGAGGCAGGAAGAGCGCCGCGGTGTACTGGTCCATGTAGTCGGGTTCGGTGCTGAGCTCGATGTTGGTCATACGGTGAGCGATCTCGAGCTGGCGCTGCCGATGGCTTCGCGACACCAGCGCCATGTAGGACCCCGTCAGCGACGCGTTGCCGAGGTAGCGGAATTTTTCGCGCGGGATGTCGGGAACCATGCCGATCGTGGTCGCCTGGTCGAGATCGAGGAACCGCC
>JAIVTZ010000619.1:0-2779 GCA_049188105.1 Deltaproteobacteria bacterium
GGATGACGACCGGAGTGGAGCTAATACCTAATACCTAATACATCATACCTTCCTTGCGACGAGACCCTCCACGACAGCGCCACGCCGGTGGGAGGCCACCGGTGACGGATGTTGTATGGGGTCGGCAAATTCGAAATTCGAAATTCGAAATTCGAAATCCAAGAACCGGGTACGATAAATCATGTTTGGTATCGCGCGAACGGAAAGCGACGGGGTGTCGGCGTCAGGGTTCAACGACCGCAGCCTCGGGCTTGTCAT
Source organism: Deltaproteobacteria bacterium (assembly GCA_049188105.1). GTDB lineage: Bacteria > Acidobacteriota > Thermoanaerobaculia > Thermoanaerobaculales > Sulfomarinibacteraceae > Sulfomarinibacter. The sequence continues at coordinate 259 of JAIVTZ010000619.1, forward strand.
CTTCGGAGTCATCGAGATCCTGATCGGCACCCTCTGTGCGCTGCTCGTGCCGCTGATCCTGGTTGCTGGATCGCTGACGGGTGCCGCGGACCTGCGTACCACCGTGCCCTCGATGATCGTCTATGTGGTCGTGGCGGCGGTCTTCATCTGGCTCGGTGTCGGATCCATTCGCGCTCGGCGCTGGGCGTGTGAGCTGACTTTGTCGTTGTCGTGGATCTGGCTCGTCACCGGCATCTGCTCGATGGTCGTCGGCGTGTGGCTGGTTCCGGTCATGTTGCGGGGGATGGCTGTCTCCTCGGATGTCCCACCGAATTTCGTCTTCTACGTGAGCCTCGTGGTTTTCGGTATCACCGGGTTCCTCTACGTGGTGCTGCCCGGGGCCTTCGTGCTCTTCTACCGTTCGCCGCACGTGGCCGCCACCTGCCGCGTCCGCGATCCCCGCCCTCAGTGGACCGACGACCTGCCGCGGCGTTTGTTGACGCTGGTGATCGTGTGGGCGTTGGCCGCGGTGTCGGTGCTGGTGATGCCGGCCTATGGATTCGTCGTTCTCTTCTTCGGGGTCGTGCTCAACGGGGCGAGCGGCGCCGCGGTGTGGGTCGCGATCCTGGCCGGGTGTGTTGCCCTGACATGGGGCAGCGCCCGGCGCGCGCCGTTTGCCTGGTGGGGCGGGGTCGTCGCGACCGTTCTCGCCACCCTGTCGTCGGTGATCACCGCCGTGTGCGTCGATCCGGCGGAGATCATACAGGCGATGGGCCTGCCCCCTGAGCAGACGATCCTGCTGTCCGGGATCGCGATGCCTGGGCGGTGGGTGATGGCGCTGGTCTGGGTCGTGGTGTGGGGCACGTTTTTGGCCTATCTGATGACCGTGCGCCGGTACTTCTTCGATGGTGACTCCGATGGTTGATGATCGACCCGCCCTGGACCCCCCCGTAGACCCCCTGAGCGATCTCTCTTGTGAACCCCGGCGATCGAGCGGGTCGCACGGCTGTCTGGCGATGGGCGCAGGCGTTCTGGCCCTCATCGTGATCTCGCCCTTCGCCCTCGTCATCCGGAGCTGGCGGGCGTGGCGCCGGGGCGGTGAAGTTCGGTCCACCCTCGAGACGCGGCCGTTCGCGAGCACCGCCGATGGCGCTCGCTGCCGGATCGATCTCACGCTCGACGTACCCGCACCGGCGGAGCCCGGTTTTCGGCGCCGCCTCACCGACACGGTCGTCCGCGCCGCCGAGGCCTTGCGCCGGCCGGACGATGTTTACAACGTGCTCTATCGACTGCCGTCGGACCCCGAGCCGGTGGTGCTGCCGGTGGGCCCGCAGCTGCAGGAGCTCGGCGAGCGGTTCTCGCTGGTCCTCTCGCAGGGTGCGCTGGCGGGCCGAACCGTCGTCTGGCTGACCCTCGGCCGCGACAGCGCGCTGGCCGGGTTGGTGGACCCCCTCAATTACGATCCCGAGGCCGAAGGCGAGCCGGATGCGCTCCTCGCCGCCCCTGCCGCCCGCTGGTCCATGGCCACCGAGTGGGCCCGCGTCGGTCCCTCCCTCGTCATTCGTGTGATCCTGGTGGTGCCGGCCAACCGTGCAGACGATGTGCGTGACCTTTTCAATGCGGGAGGGATATCGTTCTCCTCGGGCCAAACTCGATATTGTGGCGGGGTACGTTAGGATTGAGCACCATGTTTGATCTCGAAGCGGGCTGGCTTGGTGCGGAAAGATTTTCTCGGTCCGCATTGAACCCATGTTGACCGTACTCCGCGAAGATTCACCGGCCCGAAGACGCTGGGATCTCAGCGCCGTGTTCCTGGTGGTGGTGAGCTGTCTTCTGGTGTCATATCAGTTTGCGTTCCAGCATCAGGTCCACCTGATCGGGTCCCTGATTGTCTACCTCATTGATCTCTTCTTCCTGATCGACATCTTGCTCAACTTCCGCACCACCTATCGCTACCAGGGTGTCGATGTGACCGATCCGGCGAAGATCGCACGGCACTACCGGCGTGGTCGTTTCTCAATCGATCTGCTGGCCAACTTCCCGTTCGACATGTTGCTCCTGCCGTGGAGTGGGTTCTCGATCGAAGGTATTTCGGTGGTGCTGTTCGTTCGTTTGCTGCGGCTGTTGCGGATCGTGCGGTTGACCGCCATCGTCCGCACCTGGGAGCGCCAGACCTCGATCAACGCCGGATACCTGCGCATCGCCAAGCTCATGCTGGCGGTGGTCGTGGTTCTGCACCTGGTGGCCTGCATCTGGTTCCTTGTTCCATTCGTCGAGGGATTTCCAGCCAACTCATGGGTCGTGATGGAGGGTGTCGCCGACGCGAATCCGGGAACCCAGTACATTCGCTCGCTCTACTGGGTGGTCGTAACCGCCACCACCGTCGGCTACGGCGACATCACGCCCCATCGCAATGTCGAGTACGTGCTGTCAATGCTCGTGATTTTGATTGGCGCGTCCATGTGGGCATTCATTATCGGCAACATTGCATCGCTCTTCAGTAGCCTCGATTCCACCAAGACGGCATTCTGGAACCGGGTCG
>JAIVTZ010000620.1:0-2769 GCA_049188105.1 Deltaproteobacteria bacterium
GCCTGCGGTGATTGCGACGGAAGTGGAGTCGGGGGTCGCCGAGGCCGAGGCTGACATCTTGGGCGAGGCGGCGGACCTGGAGGCGTGGGATGTGGCCGACGCCGAGCCTGCGGTGATCGTGACTGAAGTGGAGTCGGCGATCGCCGAGGCTGAGGCTGACATGTTGGGCGAGGCAGCGGACCGAGAGGCGTGGGATGTGGCCGACGCCGAACCTGCGGTGATCGCGCCTGAAGTGGAGTCGGCAATCGCCGAGGCCGAGGCCGACATGTCGGGCGAGGCCGCGCCGGAACCGGTGATGGTTGGAAACGGCGACCCATGGTCCGAGGAAGAGATGACGGCGCCCCCGGAGGCATCCGAGGCCGAGAAGCCCGAGCCGGTGGTGGCGATCGAGGAAGCGGACCACCGCGAGATTGCCGTAAGCGCCCAGGATAACCAGCTCCACCTGCGTCTCCAGGGCACCGGAGCGATCATCGAGAGCGGACAGGTCCGGGCCATCGATATCGAGGTCCCGGTGCCGGGCTCGTGGGTCGGCAACCGCCGCGTGACCCTGCAACTGCGTTTGACACTCACACCCGATACGGAGGACGAGAATGGCGGATCAGGTGGTCCTTCCTGACGACCAGGAGCAGTTCAAGCTCAACGAAGTCTGCAAGCTCGCCAACGTTCAGCCGTACATGCTCCGATTCTGGGGCAGTGAGTTCCCGCAGCTCGAGGCCGCTACGAGCGGAACCGGGCAGAGACTGTACTCGCGCGATCAGGTCGAGCTGATCCTCGAGATCCGCCGCCTCCTCTTCGACGAGGGTCTGACCATTGCCGGCGCCCGCAAGAAGATAGCGGCCGCGGACGATGGGGGAGGGAAGCCCAAGGCCCCCGCCGCCGAGAAAATCGACGCCGACGAGAAACCGGAAAAAAAGAAGACTTCCCCGCGGACCAGCAGCGCGCGCCGAAAGTCCTCGAAGAAGGCAGCCACCGAGGTTGACAAGGAGGCCCCGCCCGACGTACAACCACTGCTCGCGACGCTCAAGAACGTTCGCGACGAGATCGACAAGATCGTCGCGGAGCTCAAGAGCGAGTAGATCTTTAAGAATTCTCAGTTTTGAATTCTCAATTCTCAATGACCGCCCAGAGGAAATGGGGGAGGGTGCTTGGAAATTGAGAATTAAGAATTGAGAATTAAGAATTGTCGAGTGTCGGGACGTAGCGCAGCCTGGTAGCGCACCTGAATGGGGTTCAGGGGGTCCGGAGTTCAAATCTCCGCGTCCCGACCATTAAACTCAAAGACTTACGGCCCGGCCACGAGCCGGGCTTTTCCTTACAGTGCCACCACCGTGCCACGGGCAGCAGAGACGGAGCAACGCCCTAAGGAGGTGGGGGGCTCCATGCCCTGCCATTGGCGCAACCATGATTCAACGCAAGGCTGCGTAGCGCACGGGCGGCTGAAGGGAACTGTCAGGCACCATCAGCACTGCGCTGACCTCACCTCACCCCCTCCGCGGCGAGCAATCCGAGCCCGTCTCCCCGGCAAACTCACACCCTCCGTGCCCCCCGGAAGCCCTGCACCGCGTGTTCCGGGGGTGGTACGCTCAACCCTGGGAAAAGCAAGTGACTATCCCTCAACAGGAGGAGCGGGATGAAGAAGGTTGCGATCGTTGGCGCTGGCTGGATGACGAAGCCACTTGTCGACTACCTCATGGAGAGGTGCGGCTACTTCGTGATTGTCGCGAACCGCACGCCCTCCAAGGCAGAGGACGTCATTGCGGGCCGGTCGGGGGGCAAGGCGGTTCGATGGTCGACGGACGAGCCCAGAATCCTCGACGAGGTCGTCCGCGAGGCGGATCTGGCCATTAGCATGGTTCCGAAACCGGTTCACATTCACGTTGCGCGGGCGTGCCTACGGCACGGCAAACACATGTTGACCACCGCCTACGAGATCCCCGAGCTAGTGGCATTGGACGAGGAGGCCAGGCAGAAGGGCGTCCTGATCCTCAACGAGCTGGGCGAGGTGCCGGGAATGGACCACATGGGAACCCAGATGGTCCTCGACGAGATCCGGCAGGAGGGGGGACGTGTGATCCGGCTGAACTCGTATGGCAGCGGATTGCCCGCCTTCGAGTTCAATCGCAATCCCATGGGGTACAAGTTCTCCTGGGACCCGCGGACGGTGTTCGCGGCCGCCCAGACGCCCGGCGCCTACCTCGAGAAGGGAAAGAAGATCGAAGTACCGGGGGACAAGCTGTTCGAGCACTTCTGGCTGGTGGACATCGAGGGGCTGGGGACCTTTGAATCCTATCCCAACAAGGACGTTGAGAAGTATGTCGAACCCTTCGGACTCGACAGAGAGAACGTTTCGTTCTACCGCGGACTCCTTCGCTTCTCAGGCTACTGCAACAACATGCGCCACATGCTGGCGCTGGGACTGTTCGACTCGGAACGCGAGCGGAGCTTTGAGGGGATGAGCTACCGCCAGCTCATGGCCTCTCTCGTCGGGGCTGCCCCGACCGACGATGTCGAGTCAGCGGTGGCGCAGTACCTGGGGCTCGACAGTCTGGCGGACATCATCCATCGCCTGAACTGGTTGGGGTTGTTCGAGGACCGCTCGATTGCCATCTCGAAGGGGACCTGTCTCGATGTGCTGCTGGGCCGGATGCTGGCGAGGATGTCCTACGAGCCCCACGAGCGCGACATGATTCTCCTCCACGTCGACGCCTTGGCAGAGTTCCCTGACGGCCGCAGGGAACGACGGCTGGCCACTATGCACGTCGAGGGGAT
>JAIVTZ010000621.1:0-2764 GCA_049188105.1 Deltaproteobacteria bacterium
GACGAGCGGGTGTGCCTGATGCTCTCGAGCCACGAGATCTCGCGCGCCCGCGGCGGCCCGCACTGTTTGACGCATCCGTTGGTGAGGGATGATCTCTGATCAGAGTTTTGAGTTCTTAGTTTTGGCTCATCCGGAAAACCGTGGGGTCTCCTCATGAATGAAGAGGAGACGGAGTTTGAAATATTCGTTATCCCTGAATCCGTAGGCTTGCCGTTTGAGGACTTTGACCTTGTTGTTGAGGCCTTCGAGTGGTCCGGTGGTGATGTGGTGTTCGAAGTAGGTCAGGATCTGGGGTTTGTGGCGGTGAAGGATCTCTGCGAGTTTCTGGAAGTGGTGGAGGCCGCTGGCCTGAGCTCGGCGGATCCAAGCGTTGAGGAATCGATGAGCTTTTCTTTGTGGAAGGCGCCAGAAGTAGCGCAGCTCCTCTTTGAGCAGGTAGGCCTTGAAGAGAGGTTCGTTGAGGCTTTGGAGTGCGGCGAGGTGTTGGGCAGCGTCTGCACTGAGGTTTTCATTGGCTCTGAGCAACAAGAACCGTGTGCCTTTGATGACCTTTTGTTCAGAGCCTTTGAGTTTGCGGTAGAGGCCCCGCCGGGTGTCGTCGACGGCCTTATTCGCCAAGGCAACCACATGAAAGGGATCGTGGACGATATCGACGCCGGGCAGTGCCTCGGTGACGGCTCTGATGAACGCCGGCCACATGTCGATTGCGACGGCTCTGATAGGTGCCCCGAGGCGTCTGAGTGTGCGGAGAAAAGGCACGACCGCATCGCCACCTTTGCCGTCACCCACGTGGAGCACATGGCCACTCTCGAGGTCCATTATCAAGGTCATGTAGCGGTGGCCCTTTCGGACGGCAAACTCGTCGATCGCGAGGTACCGGACGTGTCCGAATCGTCGTCGCTTGTATTTTTTCCGGAGGTGTTTCTTGAAGATCTCTTTCACCAGGTCCCACCCCACACCGAGGTACTCGGCCACGTGCTTGATCGGCGCGATCCGGCACAGATCGATGACAAGGCGCTCAAAGGCTCTGATGTAACGCTTCTTTCCCTCAGCAAAGAAGATCGGCTCCCGCAGGGTCCGCCCACAACAGCAGCACTTTTGGTAATGCCCGTGCAGGACAACCCATTGGCGGCGCCTCCCTACCGGAAGCGCATTGAACTGCCGCTGAAACCTTCCATTCAAACGAAGATGCTGCCAGCGCGCACGACAAGCACGGCACCGCCGTTTCCGCGGGGCGACCTCAACGTGGAAGAAGACGCATCCATCCTTGTATTCCGTATTGATCAACCTGTAACCGCGAAGACCCAAAGTGTGGTAAATAAAGCTCGTCGTCGCCATCGGGGCACCTCCTTTTGGTTTCGTCACCAAGAGGGTGCCTCATCAGGCGGCGACTTTTCAATAGAGAATCGTCGCCGTCGTGCCTGCGGAGCTTGTGGGAAGGTGGACCGACAGGATGTCGGGCCCAGCTTTCCACAAATCCGCAGGCCTCATCCATTCATTTACCGGAAGAACCAAAACTAAGAACTCAAAACTGACGTGAAATTCCAAATTCCGCCAGGATGCCGGCTGTGTGTTCGCCGAGCCTCGGTGCGGGCTGGGTGGGGGTTCGGCCCAGAGTCGGCAGGAGGGGGCCGACCCCGGGAAGTGATGCGCCATCCGGCATCGGCGTCTCTTCGACCAGACCCGCGGCCGCGAAGGACGGATCCGAGGGCGCCTCGTCAAAGCCGTGCACCGGTCCCACCGGCAGGCCGCGCTCCTCGGCCAGACGCAGCCAGTGTTCGCGCGGGTGTTCGGCGAGAGCTCGCTCGACAGCCGCCGCCGCTCGCTCGCCGTCGGCACCAAGCGCAAAGGCAGCAGCCGCCAGCTCGTCGGTGCCGATCAGCTCGACGAAGCTGGCCCAGAACTTGGGCTCGAGGGCGGCCAGGGACAGGCTCTTGTCGTCTCCGCAGCGGTAGATCCGATAGCAGGGACAGGCCCCGCCGAGGAGGGTGTCGAGGACCCCTCCCCCACCGGCGGCCAACTCGGCCCAACCCCAGGTCAGGAAGGGCAGGGGCCCGGCGGAGAGAGGCTGTTCGAGCCGCGTGCCGCAACCTGTTCGCTCGCGGACGAGCAGCGCCGCCAGGATCGCCGACGAAGCGAGGATACCCGAGGTGATGTCGGCAAGCTGGAGCCGCGGCACCCGGCCACCGACCAAATCGAGGATGCCGGCCATGGCGCTCAGGTTGAGATCGTGCGCGACCCGGTCACGGGCCTCGGGTGCTGAGCCGAAGGACGACAGCGAGCACCACACGATGCGCGGGTTGCCGGCCGACAGCTCCTTGAAGCCCAGCCCCCAGCCAGTGAGGGTGCCGGGGCGAAAGCTCTCCACCAACACGTCGGCCGAAGCCGCGAGCCGGCGCAGGCACCGAGCGCCCTCGTCGTCGCGAAGATCGAGGGTGATCGACTCGGCGCCGCGGTGAAATGCGGCAAACCCGACCCCGATCCCACCCACCTGCGGCGGCACCAGGCGCATGGGGTCGCCGTCTCCGGGCTCCTCGATCTTGATCAGCCGGGCGCCGAGGTCGATGAGCTGCCGCGCCAGGACCGCGCCAGGCAACATGCGGCTCAAATCGAGCACCAGAACACCCTCGAGCGGGAGCGGCGCTTCGCCTTTCATGAAACGGACTCGTCAGTTTTGAGTTTTGAGTTTTGAGTTTTGCGTGCCCAATCTCCCTCGCTGCGAAATCCCGGGCGGGCGGGCGTAAAATTCGAAATTCGAAATTCG
>JAIVTZ010000622.1:0-2758 GCA_049188105.1 Deltaproteobacteria bacterium
TGCCACGCGCGAGTACATCGAGTTTTACATCACGCTCGTTCACTCGGGAGCGCTCACCCCGCGGCTGTTTGCGCTTGGCCCGGGGGACCGGCTGTGGCTCGGCCCGAAGATCACCGGCAGCTTCACCCTTGACGACGCACCGGCCGACGCCAATCTGCTGTTGGTCGCCACCGGCACGGGTCTCGCGCCCTATATGAGCATGCTCCGGACCATGCTTCACGAGGCCGGTGAGCGCCGGATCGCTGTTCTCCTTGGTGCTCGCCACTCGTGGGATCTGGGCTATCAGTCGGAGCTGTTGACGATGGGCCGTCTCAGTCCCGCCTTCAGCTATCAGCCGATCATCAGCCGCCCGGCGGACGAGCCGGTGCCGTGGGGTGGTATCACCGGCTATGTACAGGACTTGTGGCGCGGGCATCAGATTGAGCGTGAATGGGGTTTCCCACCCACGCCGGGTAACACGCGCGTCTTTCTCTGCGGCAACCCGGCGATGATCGAGGACATGGTGGCCCTCCTCGCCGACGAGGGGTTCCGCGAGCACAGCCGCAAGGAGCCCGGGCACGTGTTTGTCGAGAGATATTGGTGACCTGTCGAGGTGTTAGCAATGAGATCCTCAACCCACCCACCGATCCGAATGTGATGAGCTAATACCTAATTGCTAACAGCTAATACCGTCCGAACTACGCCATGTCGATGAGGATCGCCACAGTCTTCTCGATCCCCTCCGCCGCTTCCGAGATGCTCTCCGCGAGCATGTAGGCGGGAGAGCTGATGAGCTTGCGCTCACGGTCGACCACAAACTCCCGGACCGGGCACGCAACATGAGCGGCGCCCATGGCCTCGAGCGCGCCCGCGGTGTCGGCGTCGTTACCGATCGTGAGCTCCGGGCCCTCGTCGCCGAGGACCTTGGCGATGAGCGCCGGCGCGATGCAGACCGCCGCCACCGGTTTGCCCTGTTCGTGGACCGCGCGCACCAGCGCCGCAACTCCTGGATCCACGTCGCAGTCGGCGCCCTTGACCGCGAAATCGCAGAGATTCTTGGCCGCGCCAAAGCCGCCGGGGAGGATCAGGGCGTCGAGCTCATCGGCCGTGACCTCGGCCACGTCGCGGATCGCGCCGCGGGCGATGCGGGCGGACTCCACCAGCACGTTGCGCTCGGCACCTTCCTCGACCTCGCCGGTGAGGTGGTTGACCACGTGCAGCTGTGGGACGTCCGGCGCGCAGATGACGGCCTCGGCGCCGAGGCGGTCGATGGCGAGCAGGGTGACGACGGACTCGTGGATCTCGGCGCCGTCATAGACGCCGCAACCGGAAAGGACCACACCAATTTTCTTGCCCATGAGAAGCCTCCTTCGTTTTCTCTGCGCGAGATATTGTAGCCCGTCTTCTGCCTGGTCACCCGTCCACCCACCCGATTCTCGATGCTGGATACTCGATACTCGATCCGCTCACCCACCACTTGACAACGCGGTCCAGGAATTTACGATTTTGTGGGATCGAGCATCGAGCATCGAGCATCGAGCATCGAGCATCGAGCATCGAGCATCGACCCGCGGGAACGAGAATTGAATCCAAGGTGTTGAAGTCTGCAAGGAGCTTCTGATGATTGACCTCTACACCTGGTCCACGCCCAACGGAGAAAAGGTCCAGATCATGCTCGAGGAGACCGGGCTCGAGTACCGCCTGCACGCGGTGAACCTGCAGGAGGGGGAGCAGTTCGAGCCGGATTTCCTGGCCATCAGCCCGAGCGGCAAGATTCCGGCGATCATCGACCAAGACGGTCCGGGGGGCGAGTCGATTCCGATCTTCGAGTCGGGCGGGATCCTCCTCTATCTGGCCGATAAGAGCGGGTCGTTCCTCCCTGCCGATCCGCAGCTGCGCTGGCAGGCAATCTCGTGGTTGATGTTTCAAATGGGCGGGGTCGGCCCGATGCTGGGCCAGGCCGGCTACTTTCTCAACAAGGCGCCGGAACCGGTCCCGGCCGCCGTCGAGCGTTACACCCGCGAGGCCGACCGCCTCTACGGTGTCGTCGACGGCCGGCTCGCGGATCGCGAGTTCCTCGCCGGCGAGTACTCGATCGCCGACATGGCTTGCTTCCCGTGGCTGCGCGTGCACGAGCGGGTGGGGGTGGAGATCACAGACCACCCGAATGTAGCCCGCTGGCTGGAGACGGTCGAAACCCGGCCCGCGGTTCAGCGCGGGCTGGCGTTGCCGTGAGGATTCGCCGTCAAGGCGCGGTGACCCTCAGGGATATTTAGGGATGATGATCCTGGGCGGACTCTCGTCTTCTGCGTAGTAGGCCTCGCCTTTTTCATCGAAGCACAGGACCGAGTAGTGAATCACGGTGTCGCGATCTGATTTCGGGTAGTCTGCCGGAACCTTGACGGTGGCACCGTCCCCGTCAACGATGAACGCAAGGAAGCTTCCGACCGCCCGCACCTCCATTTTTCCATTAACAACCGCCAGGTGTGCATCTGGGATCAGAACGTAGGCCGTACCGTTCGTGACCTTGAAATCCGCAGTCTGACCGCGCTCGATCCGGATCGCGTCGGCGATCACGTACCCGTTGGCCGCATCCGTCAACTCCACCGCCAACGTGCCGCTGCCGATCGTGACGATCCTGGGGCTGGGCCTGATGGCGAATTATCACTTCGGAAAACCGGTCATTATGGAGGCCAACGACTCCGAGGCGCACGTGACCCGGCCGCAAAAAGACAAGGAGACAGTCGATATTGACCTCGATACCGTGAACATGGCAGCT
>JAIVTZ010000623.1:0-2722 GCA_049188105.1 Deltaproteobacteria bacterium
ACATAGTGAACAACTCCGCCTGGCCCTACGGCCCCCTGGCCCCAGCCCATGTGACGCCACACCGGCGGGATCATGTAGAAGTAGTCGCTGGCCGAGCACAGGCCGGCACCGGCCGCCGGGTAGGACGGTCCCGGCGAGACAGAGGTCCAGGTCACACCGCCGTCGGTCGAGCGGTAGACCCAGTTGATGCGGCCGTTGCCCGCGCCGCCACCCTCGTCCATGCCGAAGATGAAGACGGTGCCGTCGGTCTCCGAGCTACCGGTGATGTGCACGTTGCGGATGAATCCGGCATCGACGGTGACCTCGTTCCAGGTGGCCGCCGAGTAGTAGAGCACCTTCAGTGCACCGCCGGCACTGAAGTCGTTGAAGGAGATGTAGATGCGGCCGTAGAACGAGCTTCCCGGGTTGTTGTCGACCCAGAGGATGGGGCGGTCGTCGGCCGTGCCGGAGTGCGGGCACAGCTCGCTCACCCAGGAGGCGGGGTCTGAAGGATCGGCGGAGCTCATGAGGCCGATGCCCTGGTCTCCGCAGGTCGAGGTCAGGGCAGCGGCTAACCACGAGCCGCCGGAGACATCGTAGACGACCGCGGGGCTGCCGAAATCTCCGCCAAACACCGACCCGAAAGGATCGGGGTCCAACCGGTCGAACGTGATGCCGCCGTTGCTCGAGACCGACATGCCCGAGTAGCTGGTTGGCGCATCCTTGGTGTCGTTGTAGACCGCCACAATGTCCGTATCGTTGCCCCACACCATGCTTCCTGCCTGCGTGACGGCGGGAAACGTCTCGTCTCCGGTGATGAGGTTGAGGTCGGAGCCGCCAATAAGTTTGGTGCTGCCACCAACTGCAGGACCGGCGAGGGGCACCGTGGCAGGGGCGTACGACTCCTGTTTACCGCTGCATGCCGCGACGATTCGCGCCGCGTTGGGGTTGGCCTGCTTGTCTATGTGCAGCGCCATCAGCCGCGCGCACTCGGATGGAGCGATCGCCTCCGGCGGCTCCTGAGCGATGGCCTGGGTCAGGGGGGTCAATGTCGCGAGGACCGCGACCAGAATCAAACTTTTGGCGGGTGTGGTTTTCATGACTCAAACTCCATCAAGAAAAATCCCCAGTCCGGGCCGGGTTTGTTCCCGCCGCGAAAGGGCGGTCTTCGGACCGTCAAGTCCTTCCAATTCAATGCTAACATCCAAGGGTTCAATCTCAGGTGATGAGTCTCACTTTTGCGCTTGCCCGCACTTCTCACCGGGTTTCGTAACGAGGACGGCGAAGGGTAGTCAGATGTTGGGATTTTCGCGAATCGGGCGACGCAGGCGTAGTAGCGCTACGTTACGACGGCCGCGTCGCACCGCCACCAGCGCGTGGCTCATGGCCTCCTCCTTCGGATGAGGCCTGAGTTCACTCCGCTGCTGGCGGCGGGATGAGGAGCACGATTTGCGAAAAGCACGACAGATCGCTGCCATTCGCCGCCCGCAGTAGATACCTGGTGAGAAGTGCGGGCTAGTTCCCGTCCGAAAACGGCGCTTTTCGGCAATCTCGGCGTCGATCTTCGGATTTCCTTGTGCGGCGTACAGGAGTACGCCTCCGCGCAAATCCTTGATCTCCTGGACCTTGCACGAAAATCGCTCGTTTTCGCATCGGGAACTGCGCCGTCCCCACCGGAGTTTCCGGATGGGAACGGGCTAGAACCCCGCTCCGATTCAGACGTAATACAAGACGGGAAGTCGTTGCCGGTGGCGGCGCTGTGACTCTGGAGCTCCCCGCCGGAGCTTGGCAGCGGGCGCGGTGGTCGCCACCGTGGTGGAGATTGGGTTGGTTGAAGATCGTCAGACCGTGTTTCCACGCCCCCTTGACCCGGGGGAGCAGGAGCTCGTCGAGGCGCTCCTCGGCGCAGCGCGTGCCGGTGCGAGCCGCTACCTCGGTCAGCTCGGAGAGGTCGAGGCCGTTGGCGGTTGCCGGTGTGGCTGTCCGAGCGTCGATCTCGCGGTTTCGTCGGGTCCTCGCAAAGGGGCGCCGAGGCCGTTGGTGCTTGCCGATGCCGAGTCGCCGGAGGGAGTGTCCGTCGGCGTCATATTGTGGGTGTGTGGCGGCGCGTTGAGTGGTCTCGAGATTCATCCCTGGGACGGAGTGAAGGGCGTCGGCCTACCGCGCCCCGAGACCTTGACCAACGTCAGAACCGGCGGCGATTGATCTGGCCCGCACTCTCAAGAAGTTCGGGACGTTCCTATGGGCGGGTTATGAATGTTCCGCCGCTTCGCGGCTAGCTCGTTCCCATCTGGAAACTCCGGAGTGGAACAGACTAGTTTTCAAGGCGCGGCATTCTGTTGTGCAAAGCTGACACCTGGAGGCCAGACATGGGCGAAAAAAATGCGAAGGGGTGCGGTTGCTGTGGGGGAGGGATCTTCGGGAGCATCGGCGCCGTGTTCGCCGCTCTTCTGAGTTGGAGCGTCAACCACAGTATCTTGTGGGCACTGATCCATGCGTTCTTGAGCTGGTTCTACGTCATCTACCATTGGATCAAATATGGGAACACTCTCTCCTGAGGGTATCCGGAGACGGGCGGGGTGTCAGCCCGCATATCTCACCACGTCCCTGCTGCGGCCAGCGATATGGCGCGATCTGCGGCGTTTGCTCCCGTCGGGCTGCTCGACGTACTGCCGAGTACGACTGCGCGGGGGGTGGGGGGGGGGGGGGGGGGGGGGGGGGGGGGGGGGGGGGGGGGGGGGGG
>JAIVTZ010000624.1:0-2741 GCA_049188105.1 Deltaproteobacteria bacterium
CATGCGCGTGACCTCGTCCGGCAGCCGGGAGACGGCCTCGTCAACCGCCTCCTCGGCGGTCGAGCGCCAGGTCGTGAGCTTGCCGCCGGACACGGTGAGCACGCCGTCCTCCTCCCAGATGTCCTCCTCGCGACTGGCCTCGGATGGATCATCGGCGTGGATGTCGAGGATCGGACGGAGACCGGCGAAGGCTCCCCGCACCGCCGAGCGATCGATCGCACGGTTTGGGAATGCGGTCTGCGCGGCGCGTAGCAGATACCCCACCTCGTCCTCGGTCGGCCGCGGGTCGTCGAGGTCGCCCTCATGGTAGATGTCGGTGGTGCCGAGCAGGACCCCCTCCGGGTGGGGGACGAAAAACACCGGCCGGCCGTCGTCGGGCGAGGGCAACGACACCGCGACCGGGATCGGGACGAGGTCCGACGGCAGGATCAAGTGGATTCCCCGCGATGGCCGCACCCGTCTTCCTTCGAGCCCGAGCCGCTCGCGCACCACGTCGGTCCAGACCCCGCCGGCGTTGATCACCAGCCGAGCTTCGACGCGATGAGTGGCGTCGGTTTCGAGGTCGCGAACTACCAGCCCCGACACCCGGCCGGAGGCGTCACGGAGGGCCTCGACCGCTTCGCAGCGGGTCAGCACGGCGGCGCCGTAGGCGTGGGCGGTGGCGGCCACGGCGAGGGTGAGGCGGGCGTCGTCGGCCATGGCGTCTGTGTAGGCGAGGACCCGGTCGAGACCCTCGGTGCCGAGATCGGGCACCAGATCCGAGACCTCGGCGAGATCGAGCTGGGTGTGCTTTTCGGGGCGGGCGGTGAGACGGTCGTACATCCAGAGACCGAGATCTATCTGCCAGCCCGGGGTGCGGTCGCCGTGCGATGCGGGGTAGAGAAAGCGCACCGGATGAACCAGGTGCGGGCTGAGCCTCAGCATGCGGTCGCGCTCGCGGCAGGCGAGGCGGGTGATTCGGAACTGCATCTGCTTGAGGTAGCGCAGGCCGCCGTGGATCAGCTTCGACGATCGCGACGAGGTGCCCGAGGCGATGTCCCCGCGCTCCACCAGCAGCACCCTGAGACCTCGCTGGGCGGCGTCGAGGGCCACCCCACAGCCGGTGATGCCGCCGCCGATGATGACCAGGTCGAATCCGTCCTCCAGGGAGTCCAGCGAGGCCCGGCGCCAAGACGGTGGGAACACCTCAGAGCTCCAATCGATCCTCGGGGTCGAGGAGGACATGCGGGTTCATGATTCCCGCGGGGTCGAGACGTTGTGCGGCGGCCTCGATCACCGCCATTCCCTCGGCTCCGATCTCGGACTCCAGCCACGGTGCGTGCCACTGGCCGATGCCGTGGTGGTGGCTGAGGGTCGCGCCGGCGGTGACCAGCTGATCGGTGGCGGTCCGTTTGATCCGCGCCCAACGGGAGATGGTCTCCTCGCTCGATGGGGCGCATCGGAAGAAGAAGGTGAAGTAGAGCGAGGCGCCGTCGCGGTAGGGGTGGGAGACGTGGCACAGCACCGCCACCCGCTCGTCCAGGCCCTCCAGAGCGCCGGCGATGGCCGCCGTCATCGCCTCCCTGAGCGTGAGCGCCGACGACCAGGTAGCAGCGGTCTCGAGGGTGTCGGTGGCGTAGCCGATGTCGAGCAGGGATTCACGCAGATAGGGGTGGCGAAAGCGGTCACGCAACCAATGGCGCCCCGGCCGCCGGCCGAGGGAGACGCCGCGGTGGCCGCGGATGATCCTGCGCGCCGCGCGCAGGCAGTCGCCAACCGCGTCGCGGTCGCCGGCGGCGCCGAAGAGCATGAGGCAGGCACCATCGGCGATGCCGCGCAGCGCGAGCCAGCGCTCGATGAGCGGCGCCACGCGGCTGGCACCGAGGCCGACCGCCATCGCGACCTCGGTCTCGGGCGCGTCGGAAAGCCGGACCATCGTCAAGGGCACGCCGCAGCCGACCAGCTCCCGAACCGCCTCCAACCCCTGCTCGAGGTCGGGGAGCATCGCCCCCGCCACCACCGTCTCGTCGGGGCGTGGGCGGACCCGAAGGGTGGTCTCGGTGATGACGCCGAAGCGTCCCTCGCTGCCCATCACGAAGCGGCCGAGATCGGGGCCCGCCGCCGACGCAGGTCCGGTGGGCACCCGCAGTCGGCCCCCGGGTGCGACGAGCTCGAGGCCCGCAACCATGTCCTCGATGCGGCCGTAGCCGAGCGACTCCTGGCCCGACGAGCGGGTCGCCGCCCAGCCGCCGACGGTCGCCAGCTCCCACGACTGGGGAAAGTGGCCGAGGGTGAGACCGTGCCCGGCGAGCGCCGCCTCGACACCGGGGCCGGTGGTCCCCGGCCCGAAGGTGGCGAGGCCGGAGCGCTCGTCGATCGCAGAGCAGCCGCTGAGGCGCTCGAGATCGAGGCTGAGCACCGGCGCGTCTCCCGCCAGCACGTTGACGCCGCCGGTGACCGAGGTCCCGCCGCCCCACGGAATCACCCGAATGTCGCGGGAGGAGCAGGTTCGAAGCACAGCTTCCACCTCGTCGGCGTCGGTGGGTCGGCAGACGCCGTCGGGCAGGGCGGGCACCAGACCGCTGCGAATCCGGAGGACATCGACGAGACCCTGGCCGCGGGCGTGGGCCAGCCGGTCGAGGCCATCGGTGGAGAGCTCGGCGGGCAGGGTTCCGAGATCCTCGGCCGGAAGCTCTGGCGGCGGCGCGGCGGCGGCAGGGACCGGATGCGCGGCCGGGCCGATGCGCGCGGCCAGCCATGCC
>JAIVTZ010000625.1:0-2739 GCA_049188105.1 Deltaproteobacteria bacterium
ATCTTAGGTTTATCTCATCGGATGCGCATGTCCTCCCTTTTTCGTGAGGTTTGGCATTTGCGACAGAGTCTCGATGGATGATGACGATCTGAGATTCACACGCTTGCTCATATGTTTGATTGCGGTTATGATCGGGCTGTGAGAGCCCCCGATCGGCGGAGGTTGACAGTGCGCGAGCTATTCAAGGACAAGGAACATCTATTCCGGATGGCCGGTCTCCTCGGTGTCGGCCTGCTCGTGTTCGTGGTTCTTCGCGGGGTCCTGATCCCGGCGGATTTCGGCGAGCTCGGGCACTACCGGGCCTCGGCGCTCGACGACAACAGTTCGGTAGAACTGCGATTCGCCGGCCGGGCGGCGTGCGAGGCGTGCCACGACGACGTCGCCGCCGAGCGCGCCGAGAGCGCCCACAAATCGATCGGTTGTGAGGCCTGTCACGGCGCATTGGCCGTCCACGCCGACGACCCCGGGGCGGTTATTCCCGAACGGCCTGAGGCGACCCCGCTGTGCGTAGCGTGCCACGGGGCGAACGTCACCAAACCGGCCTGGTTCCCGGTTGTGATCCCTGACGAACATTCTGAGGGCGAAGCGTGCGACGGGTGCCACCTGCCCCATGACCCTGGGATGTGAGGAGGTTGGGTATGACGGTTGATCGTCGGCAGTTCGTGCTCGCCTCCGGCAAGTATCTGATCATGTCTGCGGCCGCGTCGCGGGCGGTCGGTTACGTGCTCGCGGGGTCACCGGAGAGGGCGCCGGGGTACTCGGCCCACAACCACTGGTGGGCGATGGCCATCGATGTCGATCTCTGCATCGGCTGCGGCGGCTGTGTGCGGGCGTGCAAGGAGGAGAACGACGTCCCGCTCGAGCCGTTCTTCTTTCGTACCTGGGTCGAGCGCTACCACGTGCCGGAAGGCGACATCGAGCACCCGGTGGTGGATTCGCCCAACGGAGGCTACGACGGGTTTCGGGAGCGCTACCGTGTGGGTGACGGCTCCAAGAACTTCTTCGTCCCCAAGCTCTGCAACCACTGCGCCCACTCGCCGTGCGTCCAGGTCTGCCCGGTCGGCGCCACCTTCGAGAGCCCGGACGGGGTGGTGCTGGTGGACAAGGACTACTGCCTCGGATGTCGGTACTGCGTGCAGGCGTGTCCCTACGGCTGTCGCTTTATCGACCCCCGCACCCGCTCGGTCGACAAATGCAGCCTGTGCTACCACCGGATCACGAAGGGACTCACCACGGCCTGCTGTGAGGTCTGTCCGACCGGGGCGCGGACTCTCGGCGACCTCAAGGATCCATCGGATCCGATCCACGAATTCTTGCGCACCAACATGGTTCAGGTCCTGAAACCACAAATGGCCACCGGCGCCAAGGTCTACTACGCGGACCTCGACGGCTCGGTGCGGTAGGGAGTCGAGATGGACGCCCTTCTTGCCATGGTCGAAGGCTTCATGTACCCCAACGAGGTCGAGCTTCAGTGGAGCGTGCTCATCGTGCTCTACCCCTACATTACCGGGCTGGTGGCCGGCGCCTTCATTCTCGCCTCGCTCGAGCGGGTCTTCAATGTCGAGGCGGTCAAGCCCACCTACCGTTTGGCGTTGCTGACCGCCCTCGCCTTCCTGGTGGTCGCGCCGCTGCCGTTGCAGCTCCACCTCGGCCACCCCGAGCGGTCCTTCCAGATGTACCTGACGCCGAAGACCGACTCCGCGATGGCGATGTTCGGCTTCGTCTACCTGTGGTATCTGATGGGTGTGCTGGTGCTCGAGATCTGGCTCGACTATCGGCGCGACATCGTGCTCAAGGCGAGGTCCAGCACGGGGTTCGTACGAGATTTTTACCGGGTGCTCGCCCTCGGATCCGACAACATCAGCGAACGGTCACTCGAGATCGACGACCGGGTCGGCCGCTTTGTCACCATTCTCGGCATCCCGTCGGCGTTCTTGCTCCACGGATACGTCGGCTTTATCTTCGGCTCGGTCAAGGCCAACCCGTGGTGGTCGTCGCCGCTGATGCCGGTAGTTTTCATCTTCTCGGCCATGGTGTCGGGAATCGCACTGGTGATGCTGGTGTACATGGTGGTTTCCTGGCTTCGGAGCAAGCCGATCGACATGCGCTGTCTCGACACCATCGCCCAGTACCTCCTCTATGCCTTCATCATCGCCTTCTCGCTCGAGATGCTGGATCTCATCCACCGCACGTACGAGGCCGACGAGTCGTTCAAGAGCCTCGACTTCATGGTCAAGTCGAGGCTCTTCACGTCGCAGATCCTGATCCAGATCATCTTCGGCACCCTGCTGCCGCTCGGCCTGCTCGCGCTCACCCAGGTTGTTCGGCTCACCGAGAGGGCGCGCAAGAATATCTACGCCATCGCCGGAGTGCTGACCCTGATCGGGATCTTCGCCATGCGTTGGAACGTGGTGATCGGCGGCCAACTCTTCTCCAAGAGCTTCCTCGGCTACACCGTTTACAAGATGGACTTCGCCACCCGCGAGGGGCTGTTGCCGGCGATCATCCTGATGGTGGCTCCATTCTTCATTCTGTGGGGTCTGATCCGGATCCTGCCCCCATGGGGGGAGGAGGATCCTCCAGCGGCGGCCGATCCAGAAAGCTGTTGATCTCCTCGCACCGGGCTTCGGCGTCGGCCTCTCCGAGGTCCATCAGGCGCCGGGTGTAATCAGACTGGAACATGATCAGGCTCAGGGCGTCCGGGCTCTCGGTCTCGCGAGTGCCGAGACCACGGGTGGC
>JAIVTZ010000626.1:0-2727 GCA_049188105.1 Deltaproteobacteria bacterium
CGCAAGGCGGGTCTCGAGCCCGGCTGCTGGCGGCAACCGGACACCACCATCTCCACATTCTCTGCCGAAGTTTTCGGAGAATAAAACGCAGTTTTGAGTTCTTAGTTTTGAGTTTTGAGTTCCCACACAGCCATCCCCTATGGTTGAGATAACTCAAAACTCATAACTCAACACTCAAAACTGAGTTGGCTGGATGGCGGAAAATCCGAAATCCGAAATCCGAAATCCGAAATTTCAGTCTGTGACGTTGAGCACCTCGCGCTGATACTCCTCGAGTGATCCAAATGACCGGAAGGGCTGACCGCGGGCCGCCTCCGGGTCGGGCAGGGGTACGGCCTCCGACACCGTCAAGATGCGGTCGAGGAAACGTTGGAACGCCGTCATGGCGTCTTCACCACCAACCAGCTTTCGGGGATCGAAGGTGTCGCTGGTCAGCCGGATCGAACGCAGGTTGTCGCTGCCGCCCCACGGCGGGTCGAGGAGCAGGTCGATGAGAACTACGGGCCGCCGGCCGTCCCGGGTGATACCGGCCGCTGCCAGCACCTGGATTCCGCCCAGTCCGAGGTAGCGGAGCCGGCCGTCGACCTCGATCTTCAACTGATCGCCGTCGAAGCCGTGCGGGATCGCGGTGATCACCTGCAGGGTGTGGCGGAACTCGTCCGCCGTGTACGCGACGGCGGCCGTTGACGACGCCTCTTCCTCGGGCTCATCCGCGACCGCCGTTCGCGCCGCCTCGAGCTCGGATCTCATCTCGGACGGAAACTCCGGGTGCGCGAGCGCGGCGTCGATGACGGCCGCGGTCTCCGGCGCGTAGAGGGCCATGGCGAGCCTGGCCATCCGGAGCAGGATCGGCGCCGGGGTGCTGCCGTCCACGCGCCCCCATGCCAGTGCGAGGGTGTCGAGAGCGCCTCCGTCCCGCCCGTCCTCGACGAGGATCTCGGCCAGACGAACGCCCAGCGCGGGTTCGATCGGGATCGAGTCGCATGCGTGCAGCACATCCTCCCAAATGGCGATCACAAACTCGTCGTCCCCCTTTCGGGTGGCCCGACCAAGGGCGCTCAGCATGTAGGGCAGCGCAACCTCGGCCTGTTGCGTCTTGAAGCACAGATTCCACATCGCGGTCGCCGCCTCCACGTTGTCCGAATTCGTTGCGAGCTCCTCCTGGAGGACTGCAACGGCGCCGCGGGCATCACCCTTCTCCGCGAGCTGCGCCGCCGACTCCACCGCCGTGTTGTCGACCAGGGTGATCTTGGACTCGATTCTCGAGTGAATGTGGCGCTCCTCGATCTGGAAGTGGGTGATGGCGTAGGCCACGATCACACCGAAGACGAAGCCCCACACGTGCGCCCAAAAGGCGACGGAGCCGCCGCCCGTGCCGGGGGCCAGGCTGTCCATAGCCTGGGCGGAAAAGAGCTCCTTGAAGAACCACAGCGGCAGCATCAGCCAGGCCGGCGCCTCGAAGGTGCCGACCAAAAGGAAAAACCAATACAGGAACTTGATCTTCGTATGCCAGTAACGGACCAGGAAGGCGCCCATGACCCCGGCGATGGCGCCGGATGCGCCGATCAGCGGCGAGTCGAGGGCGGGATACCGCACCATGAACATGAGACCTGCGACCGCGCCCGCCGTCAGATAAAACCCGAAATAGAGGGGCCTTCCCCATACGTCCTCGATGAAGGGGCCCACGAGGAAGAGCATAAAAAGGTTGCCCAGGAGATGCATCCACCCGCCGTGCAGGAACTGGTAGGTCAGGATCGTCGGCAGCCGGAACTCCGCCGGCACCAGGCCCCAGCGCCTCAGCGGTGCGTCGTCGATCGTGATGAAGCTGTCTTCGACCAGTCTGTCGAGCTTCGCCTGCTCCCGTTCGAGCTCGAGGTTGCTCGTCGGCCCATCGGGTGCGACCTCGCGCATGAGCTCGATCTGGGCGTCTGTCTCCTCCTCGCCGATCTGCGAGACAAAGATCTCCCGGAGACGCGGCGGCGGTTCGAGGTACGGGTGCTCGACAAAGTACTCCACCGCCACCTGCAGCCGCTCGATGCTCTCCCGGGCCCGCTTCTTGTCACCGGGGCCGGTGAACAGGAAGACCACGAGGCAGAGCGCCATGATGATCCATGTCACCCAGGGTTGGCGCCTGACGCTTCTCTGCTCGTGGCCCAGTGGGATGATCATGGTATGGCCTATTACCTGGATTGAGTGGTTCTGCCGGCAGAACCGTTCATCTTAGGTAGTATATCGTTCGATGTCTGTCGGAGCGTTGATTCTGGTCGAGCCGTCCCTGGCCGGCAATATCGGCGCCGCCATGCGGGTGGCCGCCAACTTCGGCGTTCCCCGTCTCGAGCTGGTCCGGCCCGCCGTCGAGGCCGACGACCCCGAGGTCGTGCGCTGGGCCTGCGGTGCGGACCGCCGCCTCGAGTGCCGCAGGTGGGATGGATTGGCCGAAGCCGCGGCGCCCTACCGCACCCTCGCCGCTTCCGCATCCGGGCGCGGACGCCAGAGCCTGCCGGTGCTGGCCCCTCGCGAGGCAGTGCGGCAGCTCATTCAGCGCGGGCTGTCCTCCACGGCGCTGGTTTTCGGAAGTGAAACCCGGGGACTCAGCCGCGACGACCTCGACCGTTGCGACCTGGTGATCCACATACCCACCGAGCCCGCCTTTCCGGTCCTGAATCTGGCGCAGGCGGTGGCGATCCTGGTCGCCCACATCCGTTTGGCCGATGAACCCGAAGGTCC
>JAIVTZ010000627.1:0-2719 GCA_049188105.1 Deltaproteobacteria bacterium
CGAGCTCCGATGTCCTGGGGTCGGTCAGCACCTCGACATCCACCTCGGACAGGGTCATGTCTGCTTTGAGAAACTTGGATACCAACTCCGGTACATCATCCTGGATGTTGCTGATGCCGACGCCGATGTTATGGAATCGGTTGTCGGTGAAGATCGCCTGGGTTTGTTCGATGACATGGCAGGAGACGCAGCGGCCCTCGTTCAGGAAAAGGTCGAAACCGCGCTTCTGCTGCT
Source organism: Deltaproteobacteria bacterium (assembly GCA_049188105.1). GTDB lineage: Bacteria > Acidobacteriota > Thermoanaerobaculia > Thermoanaerobaculales > Sulfomarinibacteraceae > Sulfomarinibacter. Next base: position 235 of record JAIVTZ010000627.1, read on the forward strand.
CGGTCAGAGCATCCTCTTTGCCGCCGTAGTAGAAGCGGTCGAAGGGGGAGTTACCAGAGATGATGGTTCGCTCAAAGGAGGCGATGGCCAGGGTGACCTCCCTCATGGTGATCTCTTTGCCCGATTTCCCGAAGACATCTTTGAATGCCTTGGCATATTCGGGATCTTTGCGCACGATCTTGAGGATCGGTTCGTGATCCACGAGGCCGTGCTCCACCGGGTTGATGAACGGATGCAGCGCCTGATCCTCGAGATCCGGCGAGCGGCCATCCCAGAACTGTGTCGTGAAGTAGGCGGAGTTGATCACGGTGGGTGAGTTGCGTGTGCCGGTCTTCTTTTCGATCCCCTCAGAGACCTTCAGCGGCGAATCGGTGAAGGCCTTCTCGGGTTCGTGGCAGGTGAAGCAGCCGATTTCGCCCGTGGTGCTGAATCTTGTCTCGTTGTAGAGCTTGTCCCCGAGGGCGATCTTCTCCGGTGTCTGCGGGTTGTTCTCCGGGATCGGCACCGGTGGTAGACCGAGCGGTGTCATGTCTTCCTGACCGGCGTCGCTGAGGACTCCTGCCACGACCAGGAGACCCGCGCCGAGAAGCACAGCGAATAGGTTTTTCCTCATTTCGATTCCTCCTTGCTCATCTTTTCCAGACAGTTGCGGCAGATGCCACGCACCTGCACTCGATAGTCGGACGCCTCGAACCCATACGCCGAGGTGTCGGGCATCGTCAACCCGTCGAACACGTCGTGATCGAGGTCGACGAACTCGTTGCAGTGGAGGCACACCAGGTGGTGATGAAGCTCGGTGCGCGCGTCGAACCGTGCGACGCGACCGGGGTGGCACGCTTTGGTGATGATTCCAATGCGGGCCAGATGATCGAGGGTGCGGTAGACCGTGGTGCGGGCGATTCCGGGTTCGCGCTCCGCAACCGCGTCGAATACCTGATCAGCCGAGGGGTGGTTGTCGAGGTCGAGAACCGCCCCGAGAATGATCCTCCGCTGCACCGTACAACGTTCGCCCCGCTCACGGCACAGACGTCTGAACTCCCGTATTCGGGCTTCTTTTTCCGAGGTGTCCAAATCTCCGCTCCCGAATTCCGATGACGTCGCCACCGGCTTAATTGCAAATATGTAGCTTAAAAGATATTTTGTCAATAAATTTGAAAACGGTCTCAATATCATCAGAAGATGGGATGCTGAAATGGCCACAGCCGTATCCTCCCGGCTCGGGCGAGGCACTCGTCCCCATGAATTGAGAGGACCCTGTTACTCTCTCTTTCGTTCGCGGGGAATCGTCTTTTCTTGGGGGGTTCATGACAGCTGCTTCCACGGGCGCCATTGCCTTCGACAACGAGCGCTATCTGGCCGAACAGAGCGAGGCCATCAGCGAGCGAATGCGCGACGCGGGCGGGAAGTTGCACCTGGAGTTCGGCGGCAAGCTACTGTACGACTACCACGCCGCACGTGTTTTGCCGGGTTTCGACCCCAATGTGAAAATGCGCCTCCTGCAGCGGTTCGCCGACCAGACCGAGATCATTCTCTGCGTCTACGCCGGCGATATCGACCGCCGCAAGGTGCGGGCGGATTTCGGGATCACGTACGACGCCGACACCTTCAAGCTGATCGACGACCTGCGCGAGCACGGTCTCGACGTGCGGGCCGTGGTGATCACCCGCTTCGAAGGGCAGCCCGCCGCCGAGACCTTCGGCAACAAGCTGGAACGACGAGGGATCACGGTTCACACTCACCGTCCCATCCCGGGCTATCCGGCCGACGTTTCCCGGGTGGTGAGCGACGAAGGCTACGGCGCCAATTCCTACATCGAGACCGACGCGCCGCTGGTTGTGGTCAACGCCCCCGGACCCAACAGCGGCAAGATGGGCACCTGCCTGTCGCAGGTCTACCACGAGCACCGCCGGGGCGTACGGGCCGGTTACGCCAAGTTCGAGACCTTTCCGATCTGGAACCTGCCGCTTCGCCATCCGGTCAACGCCGCCTACGAGGCCGCCACCGCCGAGCTCCGGGACGTCAACATGATCGACCCCTTCCACCTCGAGGCCCACGACGAGCGGGCGGTCAATTACAACCGCGACATCGAGGCTTTCCCGCTGCTCAAACGCATCCTCCAAAAAATCACCGGCGAGTCCATGTACCAGTCGCCCACCGACATGGGGGTCAATCGTGCCGGCTTTGCCATCATCGACGACGACGCCGCCCAGGAAGCGGGCAAGCGCGAGATCGTTCGCCGCTACTTCCGCTACGCGTGCGACGAGGTTCTCGGGCTCGAGGACGGTGACGCGGTACGCCGGATCGAGGCGCTGATGGAGGAGTTCGACCTCAAGCCCGAGGACCGGTCGGTGGTGCTTCCGTCCCGCTGCGCAGCCGAAACCGCCGAAAAGAAGGCCGACAAGGGCCACCGCGGCGTGTTCAGCGGCGCGGCGGTCGAGCTTCCAACGGGAGATATCGCAACCGGCCGCAACAGTCCGTTGATGCA
>JAIVTZ010000628.1:0-2709 GCA_049188105.1 Deltaproteobacteria bacterium
CCCAAATCCGAAATCCGAAATCCGAAATCCGAAATCCGAAATCCGAAATCCGAAATCCGAAATTCGAAATTCGAAATTCGAAATCTTTTCACCACTTGCTCGGATCATCCACCTCGGCGATGATGTTGCGATATGGTCGATCGTCTTCCCCCCGGCAAGGTCCCTTGGGACATCGTGGCCGAGCTGGTCTCGGGTGAGCTGCCGCCCGAGGTGCGATTGGGTCCGGCGGCCGGCGAGGACGCGGCGCTGGTGGAGATCGGCGGCGAGCTGTGGGCGGTGGCTTCGGACCCGGTCTCCTTCACCGCCGCCGACGCCGGCCGGCTCGCGGTCATCGTCAACGCCAACGACGTGGCGGTGCGCGGCGCCCGCCCCAGGTTCTTTCTCGCGGTTGGACTCATTGCACCTCACGAAGCCACCGAGGAACGGGTGCGGGAGCTCCTGACCCAGGTGCGCGACACCTGTCGTTTGGTCGGCGCGGTCCTCATCGGCGGTCACACCGAAATCACCCCCGGTCTGCCCCACAGCATGGTGGTGGGCACGATGCTCGGCCGGGTCGAGGGCGAGCCGCTGACCACCGGCGGCCTCCGCGAGGGAGATCTGGTAGGCATGACCCGATCTGCCGGGTTGGAGGGCACGGCCATCCTGCTCGCCGAGCTCGGAGACCGGCTGCGCTCTCTGCACGGTGACGAGGCCCTCGAAGGCGCCGACGAAATTCTCGCCGGCGACTGGCTGCTGGTGGCGCCCGAGGCCCTGCGAGCGGCCGCCTGCCGGGGAGTGACCGCGCTGCACGACGTCACCGAGGGGGGTGTCGGCGAGGCCCTCTATGAGATGGCCCGCGCCTCGGGCCTTGCCATCGACGTGCAGCGGTCCGCCATCCCCGTGCTGCCGGCAACCGCTGCCATCTGCGGCGACCTCGGGCTCGACCCGCTCGGCCTCATCGGCTCCGGCTCGCTCCTGGTCGGGTGTGACCCGGAGGGCGTGGGCGAGGTCGAAACCGTGTTCGCGGAGAGCGGCGTCCCGTTCGCCTGGATCGGCCGTGCGGTGGCGGCCGGTGATGATTCCACCGGCACCGTGCCCCGTTTCCCCAGAGACGAGCTGATCAAAAAAACGTACATGAATGGAATCGACGCGGTGATCTTCGACATGGACGGCACCCTGGTCGACTCGAGTTATGACTGGCCGGCCATCAGGCGCCGGCTCGGGGTCACCGGCGCCTCCATCATCGACGACCTGAACGGTCTCCCGGAGCCGGACCGGAGCCGGCGGTGGGCCGAGCTCGAGGAGATCGAGGCGACTGCCACCGCCGAGGCGACAATCCACGAAGGCGCCAACGAGCTGCTCGAGGTGCTCGCCGAGCACAACCTCGCGACCGCACTCGTGACCAACAATTCCGAGACCAACGCCCAGAACCTCCTGGATCGCTTCGGGCTATTTTTCAACGTGATCGTGACCCGGGATTCGGGCCTCTGGAAACCCTCAGGGGCGCCCGTCAAGGAGGCCGCGCGCCGGCTCGGAACCGCGCCCGATCGATGTCTGGGGGTCGGCGACTCTCGTTACGACATCCTCGCCGCTCGCGAGGCCGGGCTCGGCGGGATTTGCGTCCTCCACGACGGCGCCGGGCGCCATGACGGCGAGGCCGACCTCGCCTTCAAGGACATCCCGGGGTTTATTCGATATCTGAAGATCGTTCTGAAGTGAATTCTCAATTCTTAATTCTCAATTCTCAATGCCGCCCAGCCGCCCCTGGCACGGTGGGGGGAGGGGTGGGAATTGAGAATTGAGAATTGAGAATTGAGAACTACTCCGTTGCGGCCGCGAGTGCTGCTCTGAGCTCCCCCAGCTTGCCCTGAATCAGGCTCACATTCTCCGGGCCCATGCGCAGGAAATGGCGTTGAGCGGCCGACAGCGACTCGAGCTCCTCGTCGGCCCAGGCGTATGTCACGACCAGCTGATTGACCCGAGCCGGCCCTTCCAACACCGGCACTGCCAGTAGCTGATCGAAGGCCGCGTCCAGACGACCGTCGAAGCTTCGACCGGAAGGACCGATCTCGGCATATGCTTCGTCAAAGAGCGGCTTGAGCTCGCGATACAGGGCCACCGTGCCGCCGGTGTCGAGCGACGCGAAGACCTGCGCCGGGAGGTTGTAGCGACGGTAGCTCGAACGCTCGACCACGATCACGCCGCCACCCTTCCCGTCAACCTCGAACCCCTCGGCGGGGCGCAGGAACTCAAGCTGGGCCTGCGGGCTGACGCCGGCGGCAATGTTGTCCACCGAGGTCACGAATCTTCGGATCAGATCCTCGTTGACGAGCCAGGCCGCGAGCTTGGGGTTGGCCGAGAGACCGGCCGCCAGCTCCCGCACGACCGCGTCGCTGGTGCTGAGGGTGGTGCCGGCGAGTCGTGCCGAGAGCCGATCCTCGAGGCCCGGGGTCGGCGTCGGCTCGGGCGCAGGCGTCGCCACCGTCACGGTCTCCACCGGTTGTTCCTCGCCGCCGTCCGGACGAAGCCACCAGATGACGGCCGCGATGACGATCACCAGGAGGGCGATGAAGATGCCGATGATGGTTCGGTTGCTGTCTGCCATGGAAGCCTCCGGCTACCAGGATACAGGGTACAGGGGGCAGGGTACAGGGCGCAGCAGGGCACAGGGCTCAGGGCACAGGGCACAGGGCACAGGGCACACCGAGAGCATACCGTTGGACCCTGAAC
>JAIVTZ010000629.1:0-2706 GCA_049188105.1 Deltaproteobacteria bacterium
GATCCGCCCGAGGCTTTCGACCCGGCCGAGTTTCTGGCCCGCGTGATCATGCACATTCCGGAGCCGAGGCGGCACCTCGTCAGGTAATATGTAGCGCGGTCAAATATGTAGAGCTGAGGCCATAAGTGGCTGAGTTTTCAAGTACTATGTCCCCAACCGCGCTACATATTGTGAGCGAGATTCCCGTCCATAGCGCGCACGGTCTGTTGGCTCCGAAGAGCGAGCCAAGCGCAAGGTGCACCGATTCGTCCCGTCCCCTAACCCCATACGACTCGGCCATTTGGTCACCGCGATCCAGGCTCCGTCGGCGGGCTGCCACACCACCGGCTGGCCCCGCGCTGCGGGCCCCTGGAGGCGTACAGGGTCCCGGCCCCGCGGAGTATTATGGGGAGTGGATCGATCTTTTGCCCAGTGGTTTCAACCACTTACGACCGGTACTCAACATAACCGAACGCGCTGCATATTACCGCTTATGTAGCGCGCTACATAACAGGTACTACGGGGCGCACTCGAACGTCTCGCGGGTGAGGCGCCGACGACAGGCCGAGGCCACCATTCTATCCCTTAGGGGGGACCGGCAGAAACTCAAAACTCAATCCTCACTCCCCCTGGCTAGCGGGAATTCAAAATTCAAAATTGAGAATTTAGAACCAACCGTCCTACCTCTTCACCCCTATGCCCGTCTCCAGCAACAGCGTCCGCGGATCGAGCACAACATTGAGGTCCTGCGCCAGCATCTTGTTGCGGTCCTTGGCCACGTGGAGGCGGACCTTGGCGTCCTGCGGGTCGAGGCGGAAGGCGGTGTCGACCAGGTCCTCGAAACGGTCCGCCGGCGGCGGCAGGTGGCCCTCGGCGGCTGCGGGACCGTCGCGGTGGGTGCGGCACGCCATCCACATCTCGGCGCCGACCTCTCCGGCCATCGTCTTTGCCGCCTTGATGATTGCCGGGTCGAAGCCCTCCATCTCCATGCGGTCGAGGATGATCACATCCGGCACGAAGTCCATCGCGTCGCGGAGCAGATCGAGAGCCTCGCGCATGCGGTCAGCCGAGAACGAGCGCCCGAAGTAGGTGTGGATGTGGCGCCGGCGCTCGAGCTCGAGCTGGAGGGCGGCCCGGTGCTCGAGCTTTTTCTCGCGCCGCAGCATCGCCAGCAGGAGGTCGTCGTAGTAGTTGCGGATCTTGTCGACCGTGCGCTCGAGCGAGATGTGGAGCACCTTTTGGCCCGACAACAACGCGTCGATGCCGATGCCGACGAGGAAGGCGGTCTTGCCGACTCCGGCCCGCGCCATGACGAGGGCGAGGTGACCGGCGCCCGGGCCCGGATGGCCGTCGCGCTCTAGGAGAGTTCTCGGCGAGCGGCGCAGTTTGATCATCAGATTGGTCATGCCTCATCCTCCTCGGTCATCTTGCTCTTGTACTTCTTCAGGAGCTCCTCGGTGACCTCACTCGGCGCCGGTGCATACTTGGCGAACTCCATCGTGAACTCGGCCTTGCCCTCGGTGGCCGAGCGCAGGTCGGTCGAGTAGCCGAACATCTCGGCCAGCGGCACCTCGGCGTCTACGCGGGCAAAGCCTGCGTCCTCGGTCGAACCGAGCACGTTGCCGCGCCGCTGCATGAGGGACTTGTAGATGGCCCCCTGGAACTCCGTCGGTCCCTCGACCGAGACCCTCATCATCGGCTCGAGAATCCGCGGTTTGGCGGCTCGGTAGGTCTCGCGGAAGGCCGCCCTGGCGGCGGTTCGGAAGGCCATGTCCGACGAGTCGACGGCGTGCGAGTTGCCGTCGGTGAGCACCGCGCGGACGCCGACGATCGGGAAACCGATCAGGCTGCCCTTCTCCAGTGACGAGCGGAAGCCCTTGTCGCAGGCCGGGATGTACTCGGTCGGGATGCGGCCGCTGCGGATCTCGTTGACAAACTCGTACTCGCCCTTGTCGAGGGGCTCGAAGTAGCCCACCACCTTGGCGTACTGGCCCGAACCGCCGGTCTGCTTCTTGTGCAGATAGTCGAAGTCGGCGCGGCGCGACAGCGCCTCGCGGTAGGCGACCTGCGGCGCCCCGGTCTCGACCTCGGCTGAGTACTCGCGCCGCATACGCTCGACATAGACGTCGAGGTGGAGCTCGCCCATCCCCGAGATGATGGTCTCGTTGCTCTCCGGGTCGAGGGTGACGCGGAAGGTCGGGTCCTCCTTGGTGAAGCGGTTCAGCGCCTTCGACATGTTGTCCTGCGCCTTGGAGTCTACCGGGTTGATCGACAGCGAGATCACCGGCTCGGGCACGTACATCGAGGTCATCGCCAGCCGCGGCCCGTCCGAGACGAAGGTGTCGCCGGTGTGGCAGTCGATGCCGAAGAGACCGATGATGTCGCCGGCCGGGGCGGCGGTGATGTCCTCCATCTTGTCCGCGTGCATCCGCACCAGGCGGCCGATCTTGGTCTTCTTGCGGGTGCGGGTCTCGACCACCGTGTCGCCCTTCGACAGCGTGCCCTGGTAGACGCGCAGGAAGGTGAGCTGGCCGTAGCGGCCCTCGTCGAGCTTGAAGGCGTAGGCCACGGTCTGCGCCGAGGGGTCGGAGGACAGCATCACCGGCGCGGCGTCGTTGTCGAGGTCGACGGCCTCGATGGGGATGTCGGTTGGGCAGGGGAGGTAGTGGGTGACCGCGTCCATCAGCGGTTGCACGCCCTTGTTCTTGTAGGCCGAACCCATCATCA
>JAIVTZ010000630.1:0-2695 GCA_049188105.1 Deltaproteobacteria bacterium
CTCGCGTGTCGGATGGTTGGGTGGCAAATTCGAAATCCGAAATCCGAAATTAAAAAGCCCCGCTCCGAAGAGCGGGGCGTGGTTGATTGTTGAATCCGCGGTTCAGTCAAACAGCGGGAACGGACGGTGCAGGAAGGGATCATACGCCGGCGCCATCGAGAAGAAGTTGGGATCGAAAATCGGAGTGCTGGTCCCGTCGAACCAGAGCTGGCCCGACTCGCCGAGCGGGAACATGCTCTCGATGCGGATCGGCCCGGTCTCGTCGAACTCGACGACGTGGGCGTAGGTGGAGCGGTTGGCGTAGGGAATCGAGTGGATCTCGGCGAAGGCGGGGTCGAGAGCCCCCAGGAGAGTGTGGCCGAAGACAATGCTGCCGCGTGGTGCGTCGTACGGGCCCAGCCCCATATCGGCGATTACGTTGTCGAGCGCCTGCACGATGATACCCTCGGCGGTCGTAGGCTTGCCCGAGCCCGACTTGTCCTGGAACCAGTTGTATAAGGTCGGGATCGACGCCGCCGGGCCCGCGAGCGCGTGCAGCAGGACGTTGAACGTCAGCACCTTGGGCTGGTCCTCCCAGTCGAGACCGGCCATCATGAACTCATCCTCGAAGGTCAGCCGCAGGACCTCGACGACCCATTCGTCCTGCAGGACCCAGGCGTCGGCACGGAGGGGCCCGAAGCGCCACGCTGGAGGACCGCCGGCCACGAAGTGGCCGTCCCACGCGTCGAGCATCGCGATCGCCGCGTCGCGGTCGGGCGACGAGTTGGCCGCCACCGCGGCCTTGAAGGAGTCTTCCACAAAGGCCCACGTGTTGCCGCCCCGGCTGGTTATGCTGTCGGCGAGAGACGAGTCGGTGGTGGCGACGTTGAGAGCGAGGTCGCGGACCTCCTCGAAGGTCAGATCGTTGTGGGTCGACAGGTAGTCCTCCACGACCTGTGCGCGGTGGGCCGGGCCGTTGTTGTACCAGAGGTTGTTGGGCGGGCTGTTGTAGTCGAGCGACGCCTTGTTGTTCCAGCCGCCGTAGTAGCCCTGAGCAGTGTTCTCGTCGTGGGCCCGCGCGCGGAGCGCCCCGGTCCACTCCTGTTGTCCGTTGCCGATCTGCGGGAAGCGCGGGTCGACGCCCGGGGCGCGGATGGGATCCCAGCCCGTCATCCAGTAGGCGATGTTGCCGTCGCGGTCGGCGTAGGTGACATGCTGGCTGGCAACGCCCCTGTTGGCACCGACGTCGAACTCGGCCATGCTCTCGGCGCGGGCCCAGTCCAGCATCGTGTCGACGATATCTGCCTCGTGGCCCCAGGGGGCGTAGGCCCAGGAGACGGCAAACGGTGGGGGATCGTCCGGGTTGAATGGGAACGGATCGACGATCGGTCCGTGGTGGCTGCGGTAAATGGGAATCGGGACAGGATCTCCACCGGCGGGGTGGATTGTCTCAACGTGGTGGAGGAAGACGCTCTGCGGCGCCTCGATGAACCAGTCCTGGGTGTGGGCGTGACCCACCTGCATCGACCAGGCGTGGTGCGGGGTGCGGCCGATGAGGATGCCGGGAACGCCGGGAACGGTCATACCGGAGATCTCGATGCCTCCACCGCGGATCGAGCCCTCGGCGACGATGGACGGCAACGAGAAGCCCATCTGCGGCCCCGAGTACACCATCGGGTTGCCCGAGGCGGTCTTGTCGCCCGAGATCGCCCACGCGTAGCTGCCCAACCGGGCCGTGGCGCCGATCTTCTCTATCGCTTCGTCGCGTTGCTCGAAGCGCGAGCGAATCCGCTCTGCGGCCTCCCGCAAGTCGGGAAAGGCGTCGACCTTCACCTCCGGCGGGCGGTTGGCTAGATTCGCCTTCGCACCGGCCGGGATTGGGATCATGGTTGGGGCCGCCGGGTCGTTGAACCACCGGAGGTCTTGAAACATTGCTAAACCTTCGGCTCCATACACCGCCCCCAAGGTCGGTGCCAGGACCGCGTTGTCGAGCTGGCCCCGTTCGAAGGCCTCGCCATCGAAGTTCCGCTGCAGCGCCGCCAGCCACCCCAGGACGTCGTTAGTGGTCCACGGGGTGGGCAGCATGTTGTAACCGAGCCCCTCCACGAAGGCCGAGAAGAAGCTGCCTATCCAGTACTCGAAGGGCATGACCCTCCAGTCGGCGTAGACATCGAAGATGCGCCGGTTGATGCCGTCCACATAGGCCTGGACGGCAGTCCGGGCGTCATCCGAGAGGGCGTTGAACATGTCGGTGAGCTCGTCATCGGAGTACATGACGAGGCGAGCGGTAATGTCGGCGGTGAGGAAGTCCACTCCCAGAAACTCGGCGCCGAACAGCTCGGACATGGAGCCGCGGGCAGAGCGACGGAAGGTGTCCATCTGGAACAGCCGATCGGTTGCTACCGCGTAGCCCATGGCCTCGTAGACGTCGTACAGCGACCCGCCCTCGATGAACCAGATGCCCTGGGCGTCTCGGGTGGTGGTCACCGGGTCGTCGGCGATCGCCTGCCTGGCGTTCACCGGCGCCACGCGCGCGGTCATCGGTTCGAGGACCTGGCCGGAGGCGACAACCGCCACCGCCAGAATCAATAGAGTGAATTTGAGACTGGATGGACGCATGATTTTCCCCTTTCGCATTTCGGCGAAGTCTCGGCCGGGGGCTCTGCGAAGACGAGCGGCGGCTCCGACTTCATCTGAGACATTTCTGCGTTCGACT
>JAIVTZ010000631.1:0-2692 GCA_049188105.1 Deltaproteobacteria bacterium
CGCGCGCCACTTCAACTGGGCCGAGCCGCACATCCCGGCCGCCGAGATCAACCCCGACGTGCACGTGCTGGGCAACCGCCCGCGCCCCAAGGGCGTCGTCGAGAAGTGCACGTTTTGCATCCAGCGGACCCGGGAGGGGCGGTATCCCGCCTGCGTGGAGGTGTGTAGATAGCCGGAGGGCCGATCTGCGGGTCGGCAGCGCAGCGTCCGCTGCTTGTCCGCAAGCTCCACTGGGAACACGAGGTGCGTCCCTGGGGCGATCTCTCCCTCGCTGTTGGTCTCGATCAAGAGCTCCCAGCCGTCAGCGCTGAGCTCGAGGCGGTCGCGTCCGACGCTGCCGACCTCCGCTCCACGGCTGGCGTTGTCGAACTCCAAATCGACGACCCCAAGCAGCTTCGCCTCGAGTTCGCGCGGGAGGATCCCGAAGAGGGGCCGGGCGGGACGCGGCCTCACGACGTACACCTCGAACGACGGGCCCCGGGGGGTTTCCGAGACGCTCGCTCCGACGACCGGCTCGTCCTTTCGCGATCCGATCACGACGAGGCAGGCGAGCAACGCCAGTGCGATGAGGATCAGTGCTGTCTTCTTCATGCCACCCATGATCGCCGTACATCGTGGCGGGAGTGAGGCGTCGGAGGGGCCCGCAGGTGGCACCCATGGCACCCATGGGGAGGATCAGCGGGAAATCACCTCGATCACCCGTTGCCCTTGGTGATGCGATCCGTACTCGTCCACCGCAAGGACCTCCAAACGGTGGGGGCCGGGGGATAGGTCTGCGGGAAGCGGCGCCGACCACAGGTGGTGGGAGGGCAGCGGGTCGACCCAGGTCTTGACCAGCGCCCTGTACCTCGCGTAGAGCTCTTCGATGAAGGGGTCGAGGCGCACCACCGGCTGCATCGGGAAGGGCTCGCCGCCGTCGATCCGCAGAGTGAGGCGAGAGTTCGGCCCGCCGTCGAAGAGGTTGACCAGGACCTCGGTCGAGTGCAGCTGGTCCTGGTCGATCGGCGCGTTCAGCAGCTCTCCCGGGCGGTAGTAGAGCAGGTTGTTTTCCAGGGCGCCGTGGAAGGCGGAATCGAGCACGATCCGCATCTGATCGGTGGCTCGCTTGCCCGCCGCGCGGAACTCGACGCGGGCGTCCGTCCCGTCGATATGGAGCAGGTAGTAGCCGTTGGGCGCACCATCCCGCTGCCAGGCGGTCGGGATGCCCCGTGGATCCAGTGGGCCGCTCCACCAGCTTCCCGAAGCGGCCGAGAGGGTGTGCAGGTGCAGAGATTCCTCGCCTGCGAATCCCTCCTCCCGGCCGAAATAGATGTGCTCCGACTGGTGCATGTGCCCGGCCAGCGCCAGGAGGTGTCTGCGGCCTTCGAGCTCCGCAAGGAGCTCGCGCCGGTCGTCGACGTTGATCGCGGGTTCATCCGCGTCGAGGCGGCTCGCCAGCGGGATGTGCATCGTCAGTACGACCAGGTGGTCCATTGGTACCGCCGCGAGATCCTGCCGGAGCCACTCGATCTGCCGGTCTCCCAGCTTGCCTACGTAGCTGCCGGCTCCGCGGGGATGGACCTCCTCGCGGCCCACGCCCTGCCCCAGGTAATGAACCGTGTCGAGGGCGACGAAGTGGACCCGACCATAGTTGAACGAGTAGTAAGCCGGCCCGAAGTGGCGTTTGAAGGTCTCACGGGCGTGAGAATGGTCCTTTGCAAGGTAGTTGATCTCGTGGTTGCCGGGGAGGTTGTACCAGGGGATTCCCACCGTGGAGACCAGGGCGCTGTAGCGGGGGAACAGAGCCAGGTCATCGTAGAGGATGTCGCCGAGGGTCAGGCCGAAGGCTGCGTCGCTTCCGCCCAGCTCCGCCAGGATGTCGTCCCGCAGGAACTGCAGCTCCGCCTCGTTTTGGGGCTGAGGGTCCGCCAGGCACAGCACGCGGAAGTTCTCTCGCGGGACAACCCGGGTCAGCGGAAAGTCCACCGACTCCGGCAGGGCGCCCGTCGCATCCACGCCTCGGAAGCGCAACGTGTTGGCGGTCTTCGAGCCTTCCGGATAGTGACGGTAGTAGAACAGCGGCCGATTCTGCTCATCGAGAGGTACCGCAAAGCCCGCGGGCTTGCTGATGAAGAGGATGCTCTCCGCTTCGATCTCCAGCTCGTAGAGCCCATCCGCATCGCTGAGGACGACCGTACGACCATCCGAGACGGCGATTCCGGCAATGCCGGGTTCGCTCTCGTCTCGCTGGCCGTTCCCGTTGAGATCTTCGAAGACGACTCCACGAGCCGGCTCACCCAGGGCGGGCAGCAAGAACAGAACACACGAGAGAACCCAAACCAGCAAGGTAAATTTCATCCCGCCTCCAATGAAGCCCCGTTGTGACGGGCTCGTAGCTTCACTCACCGTCCAATCTACCAGCATCGGGGTGGCACATCAGGGTGCCACACATCAGAATCCGTGCCAGGTTTAGGAAGTTGGGAAGATCGACCGGCCTGATCAGGTCGGATCGACGAACACGAATAGGGGAGGAAGGATAACCAGACTCCCTAGGATCCTAAAGCCACCGAAACAAGATCGGCGATGAGGAGGCATTGTCACCCATCGAGGCCGCGATGAACGTCCCTCGGCGTCACCTGGCGCAAAGGGCCTTGACGCTCAGCGTCACTTTCAACCCCGGGCGAAGGGCCACCCTGATGAACCGAGCCTCGCT
>JAIVTZ010000632.1:0-2691 GCA_049188105.1 Deltaproteobacteria bacterium
CGGTCGCAAGCGACCGCCAGCTCACGACGTCTCGCGGCCCTCGCGACGAGGCCCTCCGCGCCACCGGCACGCCGACTGTGGGCTCCGGGCTGAGGACGCAAACCGGCGGTGCTGGGCGGGAACTCAAAACTTTTTACTAAAAACTCAAAACTCTCCCGAAGGCGGGCGATGGAAAATCCGAAATCCGAAATCCGAAATCCGAAATCCGAAATTCGAAATCCGAATTTCCGCCCAGGTACAATGCAAAAGGCATTATGCGTCCTGTGTTCAGACTGATCATTGTTGTGAGCTTGGCCGTGACGTCGTCACCGGCCCTGGCGGGGCCGTGGGGCGGGCTGCCCGACGCCGTGGCGCGCCTCCAGGTGAATCCCGGCGACAACGCGGCGGAGGCGGTGATCGCCGAAGCCGAGGAATCGATCGTGTTCGAGGCGACAGTCGGACGGCTGCCGGCGGTGGCTGCGTTGCAGGAGGTGTACTCGAGCCTCGTCATGCGTCTCCCGGATGGGGAGCGGCGGATTCGGCGGCTTCTCGAGCGCACCGCCGCGGCCCTGGTGACCTACGGCGCCGCCCATCGCGAAACAGATTTCTCGAACGCTGCCGCCGCCTGGACGTTGGCCGCCGGATACGACCGCACGAGCCCGGCGATCGGCTTGCTGCGGCGGATCCTGCTGCCGCCGTCCGACCCGGAGGATGGGGCGGTGTGGAAGGCGCCGATCGACGGGGCGGATCTGGTTTTCCAGCCCGCATCGCGGGTTCGTGTCGGCTGCAGCGAGATGGACCGCCGATGCAGGGAGAACGAGGTCTATTTCCGTTGGGTCGAGGTTCCCGGCTTCTGGATAGAGAGCAGCGAGGTGTCCAACCACCGCTATCGGCACTGTGTCGAGGTCGGGGCGTGCTCGCCGCCGGAGGACGATTTCCGATTCAATGACAGCGATCGGGGTTCGGAGCCGGTGGTCGGCGTGACCTGGCGTCAGGCTCGGTCCTACGCACGGTGGACCGGCCGCAAACTGCCGTGCGAGGCCGAGTGGGAGCGTGCCGCGCGCGGCAAGGAGTCGCGGTGGAGGTTTCCCTGGGGGAATGCTCGAGGTACCGGACTCGCAAATGTCTGGGAGGGACCCCTGGGAGGGGGTGGACCGGTCGCCGTCGGCTCGTTCCCGGCCACCGGTTGGGGCCTTCACGACATGGCCGGAAACGTCTGGGAATGGTGCGACGACCGGTACCAGCCGGGCCTCAAGAACCTCCCGGCCGACGGTTCGGCGCTGACCTCGGGTTGGGGGCGGTCGGTGCGTGGCGGATCGTGGAGGAGGGATATCGATCTCGCCCGGGTTTCGGCCCGGTCGTGGTACGAGGAGGTGTATCGCGCCGACGATCTCGGTTTCCGTTGTGCGATGAGTGCCTCCACACAGATCAGTGATGCTCGGGTACTCTCGATCGCGGATCGGGCCTTTCCGATCGATTTCGAGCCCGGCCGGGAGCTGTATGGCGTCGACCTTTCGAATGAGGATCGACGCTACCTCGAGCGCAGGGCGATCACCTGGCTGGTGCTCGAAGAACGGCCGGTCGATGCGATTCTCCGGGTGGCCTCCCTCTTACGCAGGAACCCCCAGGATCGCGTGGCGCTCGATCTTCTCGAATGGGTCGAGGAGGAGCTTGTCGATGAGGCGCGAGCCGGTCATGTGGCGATGGTTCGAAAGTTGCGATCGGGGTATCTGCAGGCGCTGTCCGGGAGCCAACGGTCGGGGCGCCGTATCCAGGAAACGGATGATCGCCTGTTGACGGCGCTGCGCGCCTGCGGGGACTCCTTCGCCCGCGGCGGTGATCGGGACACCGCGGCTTCCTGTTTCGAGGAGGGTCTTCGAATCGCCCCCAACGACGTCGGCTTCCGGCGCGGTTTGTTAGCGCTCGAGCCCGCAGCCGGCGAGCTTCGATCCTGGGCCGCCGACGGCAAAGACATGGCCTGGGTTCCGGCCGGTACCTTTCGATTCGGCGCCACCGAGGGAGATCGCCAGGCGGCGACCGACGAGCTGCCGGCCGCGGACTTCATTGTCGAGGGCTTCTGGCTCGATCGCAACGAGGTCACCAACGCAGAGTTCCGCAGGTGTGTCGATGCCGGCGCCTGCACGCCGCCGGAGCGAACCAACGCATACGACGATCCGAATCGGGCGGCGCACCCCGTGCTGTGGGTGACGTGGTTTCAGGCGCGAGACTATGCGACGTGGGCCGGGAAACGGCTGCCCACCGAGGTCGAGTGGGAGCGGGCGGCGCGTGCCGGAAGCACCCAGCGTTTCCCCTGGGGGGACACGTGGGACCCGGCGATGGGCAACGCCTTCGGTACCGAAGGGGCTGACTACTGGGGCGCCGCGGCGCCCGTCGGCAGCATGCCCGCCAACGCATGGGGTTTCCACGACCTGATTGGAAACGCCGCCGAGCATGTGCAGGATGTGTATCACCCCAGTCTCGGAAGCGCGCCGCGGGACGGCCGCCCATGGGAGCAGGAGACCGGTGTGATCGCCGAGCGCCGGCGAGTGGTGAGGAACGGGTCCTTTGCCGATCCGCCTGCACGCCAACGGGTCTCGCGCCGATCCAGTCGAAAACCGACCGAGGCCCACAAAGCCACCGGATTCCGCTGCGCCGCAGACTAGCCGGGCCGCCAGGCGGGGGGGCGGGGTTCAACAAGGCAAAGATACAAAA
>JAIVTZ010000633.1:0-2687 GCA_049188105.1 Deltaproteobacteria bacterium
GGGGTCTTCAACTGCACCCGCGCGGTCGTGCCCCACCTCATCGCGGGCGGCGAAGGCGGCGCGATCCTCAACGCCTCCTCGGTGGCCTGCCTCAACGGCAACTTCGGCCAGACCAATTACGTGGCCACCAAGGCCGGGGTCATCGGCATGACCAAGACCTGGGCGCGCGAGCTGGGGAAGTTCGGCATTCGCGTGAATGCGGTCGCGCCGGGCTTTGTCAAGACCGAGATCATCAACGCCATGCCGCAGAAGGTCCTCGACGGAATGGTGGCCCACACCCCGATGGGCCGCATGGGAGACACCGCGGATATCGCCGAGGCCTATCTGTGGCTCGCCTCCGACGCTGCGAGTTGGGTGACAGGGGCGGTGTTGTCGGTTGACGGGGGGTTGGTGATTGGGACGTGATTCGAATTCGGAATTCGGAATTCGGAATTCGGAATGCCGCCCACCCACGATGGCAGCCGGGACGGCGTGGGCGCGTTGACCGGAGGTGCCTGGCATCCCGATTCGCCGCGAATCGGCGTGCCTGGCATCCTCGCGTGCATGGAGGTTGAGGTATGACACGCTACGCAACGATTGTCTCGACCGGTCGCTACATACCCGAGATCGAGGTCTCGAACGACGAGCTGCGGGAACGCTTCGCACACATCCCTGATTTCGTCGACAAGATGGAGGAGTCGACCGGGATCCGCACCCGGTGGTGGGCGCCGGACGACTGGTGCACCTCCGACATCGCGCTTCCGGCCGCACAGCAGGCGTTGGAGAAGGCCGGGCGCAAGCCCGAGGACGTCGATCTCATCATCCTCGGCACCGACTCACCCGATTACACGACGCCCGCGACCTCGGTGGTTCTCCAGCACAAGCTCGGGGCCAAGAATGCGGGTACCTTCGACGTGGGCTGCGCGTGCGCATCGTTCCCGACCGGGGCAGCGATCGCATCCGGTCTCATCACAGCCAATTCGAATCTGCGGACGGTACTGGTCCTCGGTGTGTACAACATGCACAAGTTGGCCGCTCCCGACGACCCCATGGTTTTCTTCTACGGCGACGGCGCCGGCGCCGCGGTGCTCGAACCGGCCGACGAGGCGGGCTTTGTCTCCTCGGCGATGCGGGCCGACGGCGCCTACCACGGCCACTGGGGAATCTACGCCGGCAGCACCTTCGAGCCGGCAACCGAGGAGGCGGTGCGCGAGGGGCGGACGACGGTCAAGATGATCGAGCGCTACCCGCCCGAGATCAACCACGAGGGCTGGCCGAAGGTGGTGCGGGCAGTGGCAGCGAACGGCGGTTTCGAGGTCTCGGACATCGACCTCGCGATCTTCACCCAGGTTCGCAAGCCGTCGATCGAGCTCGTGATGTCCGAGCTCGGGCTGCCGATGGAGCGCGCCCACACGGTGATGGAGAAGTGGGGCTACGCCGGCTCGGCGTGCGTGCCGATCGCGCTCGACGACGCCATCGAGCAGGGCAAGCTGTCATCGGGTGATCTGCTGGTCATGGTCGGCTCCGGGGTAGGGTATAACCAAGCAGGAGCGGCGTTTCGAATGCGGTGAGATTGATGGAGAATTCTCAATTCTTAATTCTCAATTTTGAATGACGATCCCATCGCGCGGAGAACGGGTGGCTGGCCGAGAATTGAGAATTAAGAATTGAGAATTGAGAATTGAATGGTTCCGGTTGGGAGCGCGCCAATGGGTAGGAAACTGCTGAAGCTCTTCGTCGCGTTCGGGGTGTTGATCGTCATCGCGATCATCGCGTGCGTGTGGATGGTGTGGAAGCGTCCTTTGAAGGTTGACGCCATGTTCAGCCGCATGGCGCTCGGCAAGCTGGGCTTCGAGAAGACCCGCGTCGCCACTCCCGACGGCCGTATGACGGTGTGGGTGGGCGGCTCGGGCCCGTGCATGGTGCTTCTGCATGGCGCCGGCGACCAGGCCGGGAGCTGGGCGCGGATGGTCCCGCCGCTGCTCGAGAATTACCGGGTTGTCATCCCCGATCTTCCCGGTCACTGGAAGAGTGACCCACGGAGCGGTCCTCTCGGCGTCGACCAGGTGCTGGTCGGGGTGGAAGTCGTGATGGAATCGGTGTGTGCCGGCGAGCAGGCGATTCTGGTCGGCAACTCGCTCGGCGCCTGGGTCGGCATGCTCTACGCCCACGACTACCCGGCGCAGGTCGCGCGGTTGGTGGCGATCAACGGCGGCGCCATCAGGGAGGACAACCCAGCCGTCAACCTCTATCCGGCGACCCGCGACGAGGCGCGCGAGACCATGAAGGCGCTGATGGGACCGGCGACGCTGCCGCTTCCCGCTTTTGTGCTCGACGACGTGATTCGTTGGGCTCGGGTGGGTCCAGCCGGTCGTCTGGCGGGGCGGTTGGCGGATGCCGGTGACCAGATCGACGCCTACCTGCTCGACGGGCGGCTCGACGAGGTGGTGGTGCCGGTAGATCTCGTGTGGGGAGACGCCGACGGGCTGTTCACCCTGGACTACGCACAGCGCCTGCTCGACGGCCTGCCGCGGGCGCGGCTCCACACGGTGCACGGCTGCGGCCATGTGCCGCAGCGCGAGTGCCCGGACAAGACCGCCGAGGTGCTGCAGGCGGCGCTCGCCATGGCGCCGCCGGAGATCGCGGTCGAGGAGAGGGGGATGCCGGAGCCATGATCTGCGCCGACATCGTTGGTGAGCGGAGCCGCC
>JAIVTZ010000634.1:0-2681 GCA_049188105.1 Deltaproteobacteria bacterium
CGGAAATCGACACGTTTGCGCCGGGGTCAGCCATTCGACCCCTTCCTCCTCTTCGTGGCGGCGGTGCGGATGGAGCGAACGCTGGCCGAGCACGGGTACCAGGAGGCGCGGGTGACCGCCGCTCGCGAGGGCTCGGAGAGATCGCCGACCCTGATCTTCCGATGCGACCCGGGCCCCCTGCAGGTGGTGGGTTTCGAGGATGATGTGCTGCCCAACCATATTCGGAAAGAGGTGACCGCGCTGTATCGACCGCCGCCGCTGGAGGAGACAGCATTCGCCAACATGCGAGCTGTCGTGCTGCAGCATTCGGCGGTGGAGGGTTTTCCGCAGGCCCAGGTCACCGTAGCTCGGCGGGGAGAGGAAATCGTTGTCGATGTCCAACGTGGTGAGAAGCTTGTCTTCGACGGGATTGCGCTCGACGGCGTTACCGCAGACGGCGCTCCGGGCATTACGAGGATGTTCGGTTCGGGCACGGTTCTCGTGACGGCCGCGGCCGAGCCCGAGAGGATCGTGACCACGGTCAAACGGGTGCTGGCCAACCAGGGATACCCTGACGCGAGGGTTCTGGACGTCAAGGTGGTGCGGACCGGCCCCGAGACTGCCAAGGTACGAATCGCCGTGGAGGCGGGCTCGCGCCTGGTGATCGACGGGGTCAACGTGGTTGGGCGCGACCCTCTCGGTCTCACGACGGGAGATGATTTCGAGCTGCGGGCCGGAGACCCACTCGACCGGTCCGCCATCGATATCGCCGCCCGGAGCCTTCGCGGCGCGTACCACGACGCGGGCTATCGAAACGCGGAGGTTCATGCTCTGATTGATCACACGAGCGACGGCCGGTGGGTTGTTGATCTCGAGATCGATCCTGGGCAGAGGCGGACCGTGCGTGATGTCCGGTTCGTCGGTGCTCGTGGCCTCAGCGAGCGGGTCCTGCGAAAAGGCCTGACGGTTTCGGAAGGCGAGGTGCTGACCGACGCTGCTCTCGATCACTCAGCGTCACGGATTGCGAACTTTGCACCGGTCGACCGGATCGAGGTGCGGACCACGGAAGAAGGCAACTCGGAAACCGATATCGAGATCAATGTCGCCCAAAAACCACGCTGGACCGCGGAGGTTGGTGGTGGATGGAGCACCGAGCTGGGCGTGCAGGCGAGCTTTGGGCTACGTGACGACAATCTGTTCGCTCGCGGCGTTGGGCTCAACCTCCGGGGGAATTTGGACGCTACCGAGAAGCGGATTTTTCTGATCGGGTCTCTGCCGCCGACGCCGGGTTCAAGGCTGTCGTTGATCACGACCGTGGGCTACTCCGTCGGTGATGCGCCCGACGAGCCCGATTTGCTCGAGCAGGAGGAGAAGCTGGTATCGTTCGAAGCCCAGTACGCAGTTAGCCAGACGGTCAGCGCCAAGACGTACTATCGGTGGACGAACACCCACACCTACGAAAAGGACCCGGACTATTTTTTCCCGATAGACAGCCGCATCAATATTGGCCTCCTCGGGGTGCAGACGGTGATCGACCGCTTCGACTCCCTCTTCGACCCGCGATCGGGTTTCGGACTCACCTCGGATCTGGGTTGGAGCTCGTCGGTCGTCGGCTCGGATCTCGAGTACCTGAGCTGGCTCACGAATTTCACGTTTGTGCTCGAGCCCTTCTCCGAAAACACGTGGATTCAAACCGTGCGGGTCGGCATCGCGGAGCCGCTCAAGGGGACAAACCTCGATCGTGAGGCGCGGTTCTTCGCCGGTGGCCAGAGCTCGATCCGGGGCTTCGATCTCAACAGCGTCGGCCCGGTGACCTATGGCATCGAGGGGGCCCTGGTGCCGGCGGGTGGGGGCGGGTTGTTCATCCTCAACGAGGAGCTGCGGATCCCGGTGTGGGGATCGCTGCGGGCGGCCGTGTTTGCCGATATCGGTCAGGTGTGGCCGAGCTGGAGTGAGGCAGATTTGGAGTTCTCGATCGGTGTGGGCGTCGGCGTGCGATGGTCGACTCCGATAGGGCCGCTGTGGGCCGACGTGGCATGGCCGGTGGCCAATATCGGAATCAGCTCCAAGAAGCCAAAGTTCTACCTCGGGTTCGGGCGGCCGTTCTGACCCGGTTCAAGGTACAGGGTTCAGGGTTCAGGGTTCAATAGGAAGGACCCTACCCTGTACCCTGTGCCCTGTACCCTGTGCCCTGCACCATGTATCCAGTATCGAGGATTAGCTGTGTGCGGAGGAGAGTTTCTGTATGATACCGACAGCGATCACCTACGTGATCTGGAGGTCCATCGTGAAACCCCTGCGGTTCGTGAAAAGAATGCTGCCGGTCGTGGCCGCAATCTCCGTTCTGTCCGCTTGCGGCAGTGAGCCCGTTGTCGGCGTGCTCCTCCCCATGACCGGATCAGCCAGCACATACGGCCAGTCGATGAAGAACGGAATCGATCTCGCCCTGGACCACGAGCAGGCAAACCTCCCCGAGGGGTTCCAGGTGCTGTGGGGCGACACCGCCAGCGATCCGGCGACCGGCGCCGCCGAGCTGAAACGGCTTGCAGGCGAAGGCGCGGGGTTGTTCGTGGCCGGCACCACGAGTGACACGGCACGCGCCCTGCTCCCGGTTCTCGACGACACCGATACGATTGCGATCTCACCCTCGGCTTCAGCGCCCAGTCTGACCAAGGACTCGAAACGGTTTTTCAGGGTCTTTG
>JAIVTZ010000635.1:0-2674 GCA_049188105.1 Deltaproteobacteria bacterium
CGAGGAAGGTATTAGGTATTAGGTATTGGCTCCTCTCCGGTCATCATCCTCCGCCGGGAACCCACAGTCGGCGTGGCGCTGTCCCGAATGCTGACCGGACGTGCCGTCTCTGACGATTTTGGGATCACGAGATTTCCTGCGAGAAGATGCTTCTGGCCCAAACATCGTCAGAGGGGGCACTCACGGGCAATGCCGCCGCGGAGAATCGGGGAGTTCAAGCCGGAAGGCCCTCGCCGGATCGCACCCTTGCGGGCGCCAGATGGCCGCGTTCACCGGAGGTGCCATCTTTGACATTGTTTGAGCCCTGATCCTCCTATGCGGCAGGGGGCTGCGGGCAAACAATGTCTAAGGTGGCTCCTCTCGCGGCAGCGCCTCGCCGAAACACAAGAACGGAAACGCGATAACTGCACGGGCACATTTCAGTCGCTGCGAAGAGCGTCGCGGAGGGCTAGGAAGGCTTTGCGGCGGTGGGAGATGAGGTTCTTCTCGTCTTCGGCCATCTCGCCGTAGGTGCGGCCGTCGCCATCGTCCGGGATAAAGGAGCTGTCCCAACCGAAACCGCTCTCCCCTCGGGGCTCTGCAGCGATCGTTCCCTGAACGACTCCCTCGCCGAAAACCTCGGTGCTGCCGTCAGTGGCGCACACGAGACAGCGAGCGGTGGCCCCGGAATCGGCAAAGCAGTCGGCGATTCGGCAGATGCCGGCCGGGCCTACGCTCGCCAACAACCACCGCACCAGGGGTCCCGGGAATCCTCCAATCCCGTCGAGCTCGAGGCCCGTGTCCTCGACCAAAACCGGCCGCCGTAATCGCTGCCACGCTCTTGCCGCCTTGTCACGCACAACCTCGGCAAGGTCGAGGGATTGGATCTCGGTCAGATCGAGGACGTGGTGATCTATCGTGCAGCCGAGAACCGCTTCCGCTTCGCGGAGCTTGCCGAGGTTGGATGTCACGAAGACGAAATCGTCGAGGATCATCATTCGGTCGATGCCGAGTCCGAGAGCTCCTCCAGGGCAACGCGAAAAATGTTGATCTCGCGACTCAGCCCCTTGAGCTGAACAGCGCCGAGGGCTTCTGTTGGGAAGAGATCCGCCACCGCCGCCTGGGTGGTCTCGCCGAGGACGATCGAGCCGGGCTTGGTGACGTGCTCCTCGAGACGCGCGGTCACGTTGACGGTGTTGCCAAGCACCGTGTAGTCGACGCGGCTCGCCGACCCGATGTCGCCGACCACCACCGGCCCCGAGTTGACCGC
This sequence comes from Deltaproteobacteria bacterium, assembly GCA_049188105.1. Classification (GTDB taxonomy): domain Bacteria; phylum Acidobacteriota; class Thermoanaerobaculia; order Thermoanaerobaculales; family Sulfomarinibacteraceae; genus Sulfomarinibacter. The sequence goes on from JAIVTZ010000635.1 coordinate 1,250, forward strand.
GATACGGACCTCGACCCGATCAAGGCCCTCGGCCTCGCGCTCGCTGTTCCATTTCTCGAGGGCACGCATCATCTCGATGGCGGAACGTACCGCGCGCTCGGCGTGGTCCTCCTGCGGCAGGGGAGCGCCGAAGAAGGCCATGACAGCGTCGCCGATGAACTTGTCGAGGGTTCCCCCGTGCTCGAAGATGACGTCGGCCGCGAGCGAGAAGAACTGGTTGAGGAAAGCGGCCACCTCCTCCGGCGGCAGGCTCTCGCAACGGGCGGTGAAGCCAACGATGTCGGCAAAGAGAATCGAGGTCTCCCTCAAGGTGACCGAGGTGCGATCTGTTCCAGAGTCCGAAAGCACGGCCTCGATCACGGCCGGTGAGTGGTAGCGCTCGAGACGGTCGCGGGCCGCACGTTCGCGGCGGATTCGCTCGTTGAGACGTGCCCGCTCGATGGCCACCGCAGCGTAATTGGAGAGCGCGGTCAGGAGATCGAGATCGGCGGCCGAAAAGGAGCCCACATGGAGCGGCGAGTCGACATAGATCACACCGATCACCCGCTCGCGATGCCAGAGCGGCGCGCACATCGCCGAGCGAATCTGGTGGATACGAACACTGCGGCCGGCCTCGAATCGCTGGTCTGCCTGGGCGTCGTGGGTGAGAATCGCGACTTGCTGCTGTGACACCATGTCGAGAATCGTCCGCGAGATTGGAACCTCGGCCCCGTCGCCCTCCTCTGTATCCCGCGCTCGATTCAACTCGAGCTGAGGGTTTCCATCGGCGTCGAAAAGAACGATGAATCCACGATCCACGAGGAGGTGGTCGAAGACCAGGTCCATCACTTTTTCCAGCACCGGTTCGAGCTCCTCGACCTGGATCAGAACCTTGGCCACCTGGGCGAGGATTTCGAAAACGCGCTCGCGGGGGCCGATTTCTTTGGAGATCTCCTGCGGCCGCCCTTCGAGACCGTAGTCCTGATTGAACTCTGCCAGTGGTCGCAAATAGGTCGCCGACGACAACCCCGATGCCGCAGTGTCGGTGCTCTCTACCGTGAGCTCGAAGCTGCCGATGCCGAGATGGTCGCCGGCGCCGAAATCGCCTGATTCCACGAACGACTCATTGACCCTGATCCCGTTGGTCGACCCGAGATCGACGATCCGAAAGGCCCCATCACCCTCCTCGACCCTGGCGTGATGCCGGGAAACCGAAAAGTCCCGAAGGACGACGTCATTATCGCTTGACCGGCCGAGGGTCAGCCCATTTCGCACCGGAACCCGGTGAGTGACATCACCATCTTCGAAGACCAACTCCAACATTTTCAGTCATTGTACCGTCGCCGCGGGTTGATCTGCGATGACCCGATTGCCGTTTCCGAATGGCTTGTGCGAGGATGGCCGTTATGGCACATCGAATGAAGCTGGTCGTGGCCTACCTCGGCA
>JAIVTZ010000636.1:0-2670 GCA_049188105.1 Deltaproteobacteria bacterium
CGCTGGGGCCGAGGAGTTTCAGAATTCGAAGCATCCTCGCCCTCTCCGGTCTGCGCGCCAGAACGCGGGCAACACGCTACCGGACCCGGAATGGCCTTCCATCGCGCCGTCAAATTCGAAATTCGAAATTCGAAATTCGAAATCCTAACCTCCTTTATTCACGGTACAATGCCTATCAATGAGGCAGATCCTAATTGCCGGTGTCTGTTGCTTCGGGTTGATCCTGACCGCTGTGTTTGCGGCGCCGGGGTCGTCGCCGACCGACAACCAGCTCGATGAGATCCGTGACCGGATCGGCCGTCTCGAGGACCGTCTCGGCCGGCTGAACGTCGAGACCGAGAGCGTCGAGCGGGAACGACAGAAGCTCGACGCCGAGCTCGATCTGGCCGACGCGAGGGTGCGCGAGGTCGAACTGCTCCTGACGATCAGCGGCGAGGAAGCCGCTCGGTTGCGTGCCGAGGCCCAAGACCTGGCGGCGGAGATCGAGGTGCGCCGAGCGCTCCTGGAACGACACCTCGAGGTCATGGCTCTCCTTGGAAGCCCGGGCTCGGTGCAGCTTTTCTTCGATGCCTACCGCGGGGGGGAGCTCGAGGATGCCGTCGGGACGGTGTCGGTGCTCACCGCGGGGCAGATCCGCCTCTTCGAGGAGTATCGCGAAATGAGCCGGCAGCATGCCGTCCGGCTGGCGAAGCTCAGCAAGACTCTGAGCCTGGCGAAGGAGGATGCTCGGACGCTGGAGCTGCGGCGCAACGAGCTCGAAAGCGTGCGCAACCGGGTTGCTCTGCGTCTCAAAGAGCTCGAACGCAGCCGGGTGAGCGCCGACGCCCGCCTCGAGGACCTTCGGGAGCGCGAGGCGGCGCTCGAGCGCCTGGTGGGCGTGTTGGCATCCAAGCAGCGCTTCACAGGACAGGAAGATATTCGCGGATACCGCGGCGCTCTGCCCTGGCCGGTCGGGGGAAGGGTGGTTCAAGGCTTCGGCCGTCAGCGATTGCCCAAGTACTCCGCCTACACGGTGTGCAACGGGCTGAGGTTCGACGCCCCGGCGTCGGCGCCGGTCAAGGCCGTTTTCCCGGGAGTGGTGGCTTTTGCCCGTTATTTCAAGGGGTATGGAAACATGGTCGTCCTCGACCACGGACACGACGTGTACTCGCTGGTCGCTGGGCTTGGTACAATCCACGTGCGCGTGGATCAGTCCGTGACGATGGGAATGCGGCTGGGGCTCGCATCGCCGCCCGCCGAGGGCGGCAACATCTATCTCGAGTTCCGGGTGGGCCAAAAGCCCACCGACCCGAAGCGCTGGCTGCAGTTGAAAGGTGGTCCGTCCTGAATATGAAGGGTGTTCGAACGATCTTGCTCGCCGCGTCTCTGGTGGTGGTCATGCTCTTTGCCGGAGTTCTCCTGGCCAGCCGCACCAGCCGGGACGTTCTCTTCCGAGCGCTCGGCAACCTCGCCGAGGTGGTGCATCTCGTGGAGACCGAGTACGTCGACGAGCTCAACCAGGAAGCCCTGTCGATGTCCCTCGATGCGGGGCTGGTGGAGCCGCTGGATCGCTCGGCCGCGGTGCTTCCGGTGGATCGAGTCGGCGCCTATCTCGAGTTTGTCGAGTCGCCTCCTCCCTTCGGTCTGGGTCTCACCTCGCGGCTGGGCTCCGCTGCGGTGCAGTACGTGCTCTCCGGTTCGCCGGCCGAGGCCGCCGGTCTCGACGCCTGGGAGGTGATCGAGCTGGTCGAAGGGGTGAACAGTCGCGGGCGGCCGCTGTGGCAGATCAGGCTCGAGCTCATGGAGCGGCAGAACAGCGGTGAACCGATCAGGTTGACGGTCTTCGATCGCCACGTAGATGAGCGCCGGGATGTGGTGCTCGAGCCGACCGCCTGGCGTCCGCGCGCGGCCACGGCGGAGCTTCGGGGTGGCGCGACCGTGATCCACGTCGAAGTCGTGTCCAAGGACGCCGTGAAGGACGTCGCCGAGCTGATACCCGACACCGGGGCCCTCATCCTCGATCTCCGCGATCTCCGCTGGGGCCTCGAGCAGGAGGTCATCGCGTTGGCGGACGGTTTTATCACCGACGGCGTGCTCGGCCGCTGGGAGGGACGTCGAGCCGGCTCGCGCGAGTACGCGGCCACCGCCGAGGTCCTTTCGGAAATGTCCCCGGTCGTGCTCGTCGGTCCGAACACCGAGGGGGTGGGGGAGATCCTGGCCGCCGCGCTGCAACGGGCCGGGGCGACGCTCGTCGGTCAAAAAACTCGGGGACATGCGCCGTATATGAGCCTGGTGCGCGACGGCGATGTCGCGGTGTGGATGCCGGTCGCCCTGTGGTTGAGATCGGACGGCGAGCCGATCAACGGCAATGGCGTGGAGCCGGATGAGCCGGTCGAGGTGACCGATCCCGATGCTGACGGTGACCCGGTCCTCGAGCGTGCGCTGGAGATTCTGACCGGTACTTCTCCAGCTGGGTCGCTCGAGGAGGCCGCGTAGTCGATGCCGGACCCGCACGACTCGCCAACCGACGCCCGCACCACAAGGGTTCCGGGTGGGTTTTGTGGGGCGGCCGTCCCGGCTGCCATGCGGAGGTTCCGGCAGGCGGGACGCCTGCCCCACAAGGGGTTCCGGGAAGAATTGTGGTGCGGGCGGGACGCGTGCACCACAGAGACTTCGGATGAGTTTTGTGGG
>JAIVTZ010000637.1:0-2668 GCA_049188105.1 Deltaproteobacteria bacterium
GAAGGCGGCGAAGGCCGCCGCGAAGCCCGAGGCCGCGACGGTCGTCGAGGACTGAGGAGGCTAAGATGAGGCCACATCACAAGAAACGTTTTCGCCGCCGCGTCAAGGTCTGCCGGTTCACGGTCGAGAAGATCAACTACATCGACTACAAGGACATCGAGCTGCTGCGCGAGTACACCCCGACCAACGGCAAGATCCTCCCGCGGCGGGTGACCGGAACCCGTCCCGCCTTCCAGCACAAGCTGACGAGGGCGGTCAAGCGGGCGCGGTTCATGGCGCTGCTGCCCTACACGGGATCCTGAGCCTCGCCGATCAGGGCCCCGGCACCTCGCAGATGAGCCGATGACGACCGAGTTGCCCGAGAAACCGAAGATACGCTCGCCGCTGCCTCGGATCCCGCGGCTGGGCGCAGCGGCCTCCGGGCTGGTGTCGCTGCTGCTGGTGGGCGGGTTATTCGTCATTCCTTTCTTCGGTTTGTTGATCGCACCGATGGGCGCTCTCCCGGTCATCCATTTCCAATCGAGCGGCGCAGCGGGTTATCGCGCATGGGGTCCGGTGGTCGCGCTGTTGTTGGTGGCATCGGGCGCCGGCGCCGCGGGCATCGCCATCCCACTCCTTTCGGCGTATTTGCTGCTCGTTGTCCTTCCGGCGGCCACGGTTGAGGCGTGGATGCGGTGGCGATGGAGCGAGGGTCGGTGGATCGCGGTGGCCACCTTGATCGGAGTGACCGCCTGCCTCGCCGCGACCGCCATGGTGGCTCGACCGAAGGCGCCGATGGAGGCTGTTTCCGGCTGGCTGCGGGCGGCCTCCGACGGTGCCGGCGAGCTTTATGCAGCCTGGGGCCTGGCCGAGGGTGAGGTGGCGCTCGCGCTCGACGCAGCTGAGCGCGTGGCCTCGTGGGTGCTGCCGAGCCTGCCGGTGGCCTATCTCGTGGTGGCGCTCTTCTGGCTCAGACCGCGTCTGGCGCTGCTCGGACTGGGTGTCGACGTGGGAGCGTTCGAGGACTACCGCAACGACGAATGGCTGGCAGCCGTGTTCGCAGTTGCGGGAATCGGCACCCTGGTCCTCGGAGGTACCGCGCGGTGGGTTGCCGTCAACCTCCTGATCGCGGCGCTCATCTTGTATTTTGTCCAGGGTTTGGCTATCATTCGAGCCCACCTCGCGCGCTGGTTCGGGCGAGGCTGGCTGGTGCGCTGGGGTGTGGTCTTGCTCTGTCTGCAGGGGCCGCTGCCATTGCTGGTGGCGGTGCTCGGCGTCGCGGACAGCTTCCACCCGCTCCGACCCAGGGCCGACGATGACGGAGGAACATAATGAAATTGATTCTGAACGACCACATCGAGAATCTCGGCGAGCGGGGCGATGCAGTGGTGGTCAAGGCGGGCTACGCCAACAACTACCTGCTGCCCAAAGGGCTCGCCTACCCCGACACACCGGGCAATCGGCGTCGCTTCGCACAGGACCAGACCCGTTGGGACGAGATGGACCTCGAGCGTCGCGGTGCGGCCGAGAAGCTCGCGGCCGACCTCGAGGGCATCAAGCTCGCCTTCGAGCGGCGGGCCGGCGAAAACGACGTGCTGTTTGGCTCGGTGAATATGGTGGACATCGCCCACGAGCTCGCGGAGAAGGGCTTCGAGATCGACCGCAAGCGCATCCGCCTCGAGCATGCGATCAAGGAGCTCGGGTCCTTCGAGGTTGTGGTGCATATTCACCATGACATCGATGTGACCCTTCCCGTCCGGGTGGTTCGACCGGGCGAAGATCCGAATGCCGCTGCACCCGAGTTCGTGGCCGAGGGAGCTCTCGAAGTTCCCGAGGAAGACGAGCCTTCGCAAGGGATTGAAGAGGGCGTCGAGACTGCCGCGGTTCACGATGCTTCTGAACCTGAGCCCGAGCCCGAGCCTGAGCCCGAGCCCGAGCCGGAGGCCGAAGCAGAATCCATGGATGCTGACGAGCGCCCGAAGTCCGACCCGATCACCGAGTAGAAGATGAGCGGCGACGACCACGCCGCGCCCTCGGACCCGCCGCCGCAAGGCGGGCAGCAAGAAAGCCTTCTCCGACGCTGGGCGAAGATCCTCTACTTCGTGACTCCCTGGGGTTTGAAGCACTTGATCGACAATGTCGGAACCCGCCTTGACGAGGCCGACGACAGGTCCAACCGGATTGAGAGTGCCATCCGCACCCTCCAGGACGAACTGGCTGAAGTCCGCGACGAGCGCCTCGATTCGATAGAGAAACGGGTCGACGCCGCGGAGGGTGCCCTGGCAGCGGTTTCGGACGAGACCGGGCGGCTGCGAGACGAGGTGTTTCCGGCCTCGGTGGCGCGCTCCGACGCGCTGCTCGAACGCCTTGCCGAGGAGTTGGAGGAGACCGCGTCGCTGGTCGAGAGATCGCTGCAGGGGGAGCCGCTTCCGATTGCCGGCGCCGGTCCGATCGACGAGGGTCGGCTTTCAGACGCGCTGGACGAGGTGCAACCCCTGTTGCTCGAGAGCTTTCGCGGCAGCGAAGAGGAGATCCGGCACCGCCTCGACCGCTATCTCTCCGATCTCCAATCGTCACCGCCGGTTCTCGATCTCGGCTGCGGTCGCGGCGAGCTGCTCCTTCTTCTCCGCGAGGCAGGCGTCGAGGCGACCGGCGTCGAGGGCGATGCGGCGCTTGTCCAGGCGGCAAC